>JACDGF010000145.1 GCA_013815405.1 Caulobacteraceae bacterium
CCCAGCGCCTGGGCCGCGACCCCGGGGCCCCTCCCCTGGATATCCGCGGCCCCGCCGAGGTCGCCGCGGCGGTGAGCGCCTTCAACGAGATGCAGGAACGCCTGCGCCGCTATGTCGAATACCGGACCACCATGATCGGGGCCATCGCCCACGACCTGCGCACCCCCTTGACCCGGCTGCGGTTTCGGATCGAAGCGGTCCCGGAGGATCTGCGCGGCAAGCTGGCGGCGGATATCGACCAGATGGAGGCCATGGTCGCCGCGACGCTCGACTTCGTGCGCCATGCCGCCAGGCCTCGGAAACGCCAGCGGCTCGAACTGGCCTCCCTGGTGGAGACGGTGATGGACGAGGCGACCGAGACCGGCGCCGACGCCGTGGTCGAACGCGCCGACCGCGCGGTTATCGACGGCGACCCCCTGGCCCTCAAGCGCCTGGTCGTCAATCTGGTCGACAACGCCGTGAAGTTCGGATCGCTGGCCCGCGGCCGGGTGTTCGCGCAAGATGGCATGGCCATTGTCGAGATCGACGACGATGGTCCGGGCATCGCGCCGGAAGAGGTCGAACGGGCCTTCGAACCCTTCCATCGCCTGGAGGCGTCCCGCAGCCGGGACACCGGCGGCATCGGGCTCGGCCTCGCCGTGGTCCGCGCCATCGCCCGCGGCCATGGCGGCGACGTCGTCCTGGGCGCCCTGCCGGGCGGAGGTCTTCGGGCCCGGGTCTCCCTGCCTTTGGCGCTGACGGCCGCTCTTGACGGGTAGGGTGGTTCGCCAATTCAGGAAAGCATGAAATAGCGCCCGGGGGTCGCGCCAAAAAGGCTTCGGAACGCCGAGACGAAGGCGCTGGAGGTGGAATATCCGGCCGACGCGGCGACTGTTTTGATCGGTGATCCGACGGCCAACTGTTCGAGCGCGCCGAGCAGCGCCCGGTGGCGTCGCCAGCGGCCGAGGGTGACGCCGGTCTCGGCGACGAAGCGGCGCTCGAGCGTGCGGACGCCCAGTCCAACCGTCTGGGCAAGCCCGCCGGCGGTGACGGAAGGGGGCGCACCCTCCGCTATGAGCGCGACGGCGTGGCGGGTCGGCTCGCTCGAAGGTTGCGGCAAGGTGAACGGCGGCGCGTCCGATCGGCGAAACTCATCGAGCATGACCGTGGCGATGGCCGTATCGACGGCGACGCGTCGATCGAGCGCGGACTGGGCCGTGACGCGAAGGATCAACGCTCGCAGCAGCGCCGACACCGTCACCGCGGCGCATTCATCGGGCAGGTCGGGCCACCAGTCGGGGCGAAAATAGAGGGTGCGAAACGCACTCGCGCCGACGAAGCGCATCCCATGGCGGACCCCCGCCGGCGCCCACACGGCCCAAGTCGGCGGCGCGACCCAGGAACCTGCCTCCGTCCAGACGCGGATCAGTCCCGCGGACACATAGATGAGTTGGTGCCACTCATGGGCATGGTCATCGATCACCGCCCCGGCAGGCGGATTGGAGGCGGATGAGCGCACGATCAGAAAGGGCTCATCCGAAACGCTCAGACGTTTTCTCGACATCGATTGTCAGGATATCGGGATTGCGACGGTCGCGCCAACCCGGATAGAGGCTTGCAAATGCCAAACAATCTCGCGTCCTTCGCCATCCACGCCGACGATGTCGACCGCGCCCGCGCCTTCTATGAAGCGGTGTTCGGTTGGGAGTTCGAGCCGTGGGGCCCGCCCGGTTTCTACCTGATCCACACCGGGGACGAGGCCTCGCCCGGCGTCCAGGGGCTACTCCACAAGCGGAGCGCGCCGCGCGCGACCGGCGGGCTGAACGGGTTCGAACCGACCTTTTCAGTCGAGGATGTCGATGTGATCGCCGCCGCGGTCGAAACCAACGGCGGCACGCTCACCATGCCCAAATCGGTGATCCCCACCGTCGGCGCCTTGATCCGCTTCCTTGACACCGAGGGGAACGACGTCGGCGCTATGCGCTACGACACGCCGCCGCACACCTAGGCGGCCTTCTTCGACTTGCTAATGATTGATCAATCCCGACAGGATGTTGATCCCCAAAGCGAGGACGGCGGTGTTGTAGAAGAACGAGGTGACGGCATGGGCCGTGACCAGGTTGCGCAGGGCGGTGGTCTGGACCGAGGGGTCGGAAACCTGCGCGGTGGCCCCGATGCAGATGGCGAGATAGGCGAAGTCCAGATAGGTCCCGGGCCCCTCTCCCGGAAACTTGAAACCCGCCTTGGCGCCGCCCTTTTCGACCGCCTGGAAATGGCGGTGGGCGTAGTGGACCACGAACACGGCCTGGAGCACCGCCCAGGAGGTTACCAGGGTCGAGCCGGCCAGGGCCGTCACCACCAGCCGCGTTGGCGCGGCTTGATCCTTGGCGCCGACAAGAGCCGCGACGATGGCCGCCAACGACGCCAGGATGGCGGCCGCCACCAGGAGCAGGATCACGCCGCGCGTTTCGTCCTGGCGCGCCGCCCGCTCGCGCACCTCGGCTTGCGAAGCGGTGACGAAAAGCCGCGACATGGTCAGGATAAAGACGATGGCGCCCAGGTTCCAGCCGATCAGGGCCCGCGCCGGGGCCGGCGCGCCCAGGACCAGGGATACTGCCCAGGCGATGAGGCCGGTCAGCAACCCCAGCCCCAATCGCCAATGCGCCATCATCGCCAAAGGCCACCGCAATGGTGACCGGCGGCCGACGTGCTCATGATCCGGTCAACAGGAAGACCGCGAAGGTCGGCGCCGGGCTGACCCATTGGCGCAGGGGCTCCCATCCGGCGCGCCGGGCCAGATCCGCAAAACCCTCCAAGGTATATTTGTAGGAGTTTTCGGTGTGGATGGTCTCGCCGGAGACGAAGGAGAAGGTCCGGCCGGCCGCGTGCGCCTCGCCGCTCTCAAGGGCCTCGAGGTGCATTTCCATTCGCCCCTCCAGCCGGTTCCACACCGCCCGATGAGCGAAGCCGGCAAGGTCGAAGTCACCGCCCAGTTCACGGTTGATGCGCGCCAGGAGATTGAGGTTGAAGGCCGCGGTCACGCCTTGGGAATCGTCATAGGCGGCGGTTAGGATGGCGGCGTCCTTGGCGAGGTCGACGCCGACGATGAACAGGCTGCCAGGGCCCAGGAGGCCCTTTAGCCGATGCAGCAGGGCCACGGCCTCGTCGGGGGCGAAATTGCCGATCGTCGAACCGGGGAAAAAGCCCACCCTGGGCCGATCCGCGGCCTCCGTGGGCAGGTCGCGCGCGCGGGTGAAATCGCGAACCACCGGCGTGACGTCCAGGCGGGGATAGTCGCCGGCTATGGCGGCCGCGCCGTCCCGCACCGCCGCGGCGCTGATGTCGATCGGCATGTAGGCGCCGATTTGAGGCGCGGCGTCCAGGAGCAGGCGGGTCTTGAGGCTGGCGCCGCTGCCCAGCTCGATGAGCACGGCGCCTTGCGGGACGCGGGCGGCGATCTCCGGGGCGACGCGCGTCAGCAAGGCGCTTTCCTGGCGGGTCGGGTAATATTCGGGCAGGTCGCAGATCACCTCGAACAGCGCCGACCCTTCCGCATCGTAGAACCATTTGGCCGGCAGGCTCTTGCGCGCCGCCGACAGGCCCGCGATCACATCGGCGCGGAAGGCGTCCTCGGCCGCCGGCTCCGGCGCGTCCATCGCCAGCCGCACCCCGGCGAACATCCATCGCTGATGGGGATAGTAGAAGTTGCGGTAGGAGGGGCGCGCATGGCCCGCGGGGGTGATGCAGGCGCCGCCCTTGAGCACCATCTGCCCGACCATGAATTTGGCGTTGTATTCGCCCACCGCGCCGGCGGCCGGGGCGAATCCGGGGTGTGGGGTGTAGGCGCTGGCCGTCCATTGCCACACCTCGGTGGCAAGCTGCTCAAGCGCCCCGGCCTCGGCGACGGCCGCGTGCTCCCACTCCGCCTCGGTCGGTAGGCGCGCGCCGGCCCAGGCCGCGTAGGCGGCCGCCTCATAGAAGCTGACATGGACCACGGGCGCCTCGGGATCCACCGGAAGCGGCCCGCGAAGCGTCATCGTCCGCCAGACCGCGCCGTCTCGCTCCCAGTAGAGCGGCGCCTCCCATCCCTCCGCCCCGACCCTCGCCCAGCCGTCGGCGAGCCAGAACTCGTGGCGCCGGTAGCCGCCGTCCTCCATGAAGGCCAGCCACTCGCCGTTCGTGACCAGCCGGCTCGCCAGCCGATACGGAGGCAAGAGCACCTCATGGCGCGGCGATTCATTGTCGAACGCGAAGGCGCGCTCGTCGCGGCCGATCTCCACCCGGCCGCCGCGGATGTCGACGAAGTCCGGTGGACTGGTCGCGGGCGTGGGCCTCGCGGCGGCCTGGGCATAGGCGGGGGCCAGCGGCGAGACCGCGAAGAGGCTCAATATGTCCATCAGGATGAGCTCCTGATGCTGCTCCTCGTGGGCAAAGCCCAGGATGGTCAGGTCTCGCACCGACTTGGCGACCGGGCGCGACAGGAGGCGCTCCATCGCCAGGTCAACGTGGGCGCGATAGGCCATCACCCGACCGGCGGACGGCCGGGTCAGCAAGCCGCGCGCGGGGCGGGGGTGACGCGCGCCCATCGCTTCATAATAGGAGTTGAAGAGGTAGCCGAAGATCGGATCGAACGGTTCATACCCATCCAGATGGGGCGCGAGGAGGAAGGTCTCGAAGAACCAGCTGGTGTGGGCCAGGTGCCATTTGGTGGGGCTGGCGTCCGGCATGGATTGGGCGGTCTGGTCCTCCGGCGACAGAGGAGCGGCCAACGCCACGCTGGCGTTTCGGATCTGGCGGTAACGCGCGGCCAGATCGCCAAGCGCCGCAGGCTCGATTTGGGCCGTCGCCTCACGGGCCGGCGCATCGTCGGATGGCGCCATGCTCTTGTCTCCGTGGGCGGCGGTCGATCGACCGGGTCGAGTTATTGCGCCCCCGCCGAGCCGCGGGGCCATGGGGTCAACACGCGAAGAGCCCATCGGTTGCGCGCCCCCGTTCGGCGCTAGGGGATGAGGAGGACGCGACCGACCGCCTGACGCGCTTCTATATAGGCATGGGCCGCCGCCGCCTCGCGCAAGGGAAACGCGCGGTCGACAAGCACTTTCAACTCGCCGCGCGCCGCTTCGTCGATCAGGCGTTGGATATTTCCGCGCACCCGGTAGGTCGCGATCTCGGCGCCCAGGAACACGCCGCGCAGCGCGCGGTTGCCGCCCATCATGGTCGAAACGTCCACCTTCATCGGCTCGCGGCCGGCCGCGCCGACCATCGAGATACGTCCTCGATATCCCAGGCACAGGATCGACGCCTGCAAAGTCCCGCCGCCGACCGGGTCGACCACTAGGTCGACGCCCTTGTCGCCGGTGAGTCTCATCACTGACTGGACCACGTCCTCGCGCCGGTAGTTGATGGGATGGTCGAGCCCCAGGGGCGCGAGGCGCGCCAGCCGCTCATCGCTGGACGCGGTGGCGATCACCGTCGCGCCGGCGCGCTTGGCCAGCTGGATGGCCGCGACGCCCACCCCGCCGGCCCCGGCCTGGACCAGGACGGTTTCGCCGGCTTTCAGGGCGCCGAATTCGAACAGGCACTCCTCCGCCGTGCCGAAGGTCACCGGGATCACGGACGCCTGGCCGACATCGAAACCCCCCGGGATCGGCCAAGCGCTCGTGGCCGCCACGGACCTCAGTTCCGCGTGGGAGCCGGAGGCCCCGACGGTCGCCACCTTCTGGCCGACCTTCAGGTCGCCCGCCTCCGCGCCGACCTCGATGATCTCGCCGGCCGCCTGGTAGCCCACCACATGGGGCCGCGCCGTCAGCGCGCCGCGCCACCGGTTCAGGACGTCGCCGCCCTCGACGCTGATCGCCTCGACCTTGATGACGACGCCCTTGGGGTGACATTGGGGATCGGCGACCTCCTCGTATCTGAAGACGCTGGGATCGCCGTTATCATAATAGACGGCCGCCTTCATCGCGCGCCTCTCATTGCCCCTGTCGTTCGGCTGGGAGTCTTGCCGCCATACGCGGTGAAAAGGAAGGCGCCGCGACTTCGGCGAACGTCGGGGGGCATCAGGC
>JACDGF010000146.1 GCA_013815405.1 Caulobacteraceae bacterium
GGACGTGGTGGTCTGCGGGGTCGGCACCGGCGGGACGATCACCGGCGTCGGCCAGGTGCTGAAAGCCCGCAAGCCGTCGGTGCGCATGGTGGCGGTGGAGCCCTCCGGCTCGCCGGTGCTCTCGGGCGGCCAGCCGGGGCCGCACAAGATCCAGGGGATCGGCGGGGGCTTCGTGCCGGCCATCCTCGACCGCGGGGTGATGGACGAGATCGTGCGGGTGTCCAACGAGGACTCCTTCGACATGGCCAGGCTGTGCGCCCGGGTGGAGGGCATGCCGGTGGGCATCTCCTCGGGCGCGGCCCTCACCGCCGCCTTCGACATCGCCGCGCGGGCCGAGATGGCCGGCAAGCTGATCGTCGCGATCATTCCGAGCTTCGCCGAACGGTATCTCTCCACGGCGCTGTTCGAGGGCCTGTGAGCGACGTCTACGGGCCGGAGAAACGCTCGGCGGTCATGCGCCGGGTCAAGGGGCGGGGCACGGGGCCGGAGCTCGCCGTTCGCCGGCTGATCTGGCGCCTCGGCGGGCGCTACCGCCTCAACCGCGCCGACCTGCCGGGAAAGCCGGACATCGTGCTCGCCGGCCGGCGGCTGGCGGTCTTCGTGCACGGCTGCTTCTGGCACGGCCACGGCTGCGCGCGCGGCGCGCGGATCCCCAAGGCCAACCGCGACTACTGGATCGCCAAGGTCGCCGCCAACCGGGCGCGCGACGCGGCGGCGCGCGAGGCGCTGGAGGCGGCGGGGTGGCGGGTGGAGACGGTGTGGGAATGCGAACTGAACGATCGCAAGGCGCTGGAGGGCCGGATCGTGGATTGGTTTAGGCCTTGAGACCGTATCGAAATCGTCTATATATCGTACTGATATCGTATCGACAGGAGCCAACCATGGCGCAGACGAGTTTTCAGCTGGACCCCGGCACGGCGGGCGCCATCGAGGATCTCAAGGGCGTATTCGGCGTGACGACCAATACCGCCGTGATTCGAAGAGCGATCGCGCTGGCCCGAGTCGCCTCCCGCAACGCCTCGCCAGAGGATCAATCGGTGACTTTGATCGACACGGCCGGAAACCCCGTGAAGGTGATGCTTGCCGGGTGAGCCTCGCGCCGTTGATCTCGGCAATGAAATTCGCGCCTTCGAAAGCGTCGCCGACAAGGTAGCCTTGGGCGACCTTGATATTCGAAAGCGATTCGCCCGAGACATCATCGCACTTTTCATCATAACCAATATCTTCGTGATGATCGGCCTGGGCTTCGTCTTCTGGCAGGATTGTATACAACTGGCGACTCGGCGAATCGTCCCCGGCGATCGGATCATCGATGGCAAGGTCGTCATGGCGCTCCTCGGTGCGACGACCGTACAACTCGGCGCGGTGATCTACACGATCGCACGGGCTGTCTTCCCGGTCGCTAGCGCCCGCCCGGCGGCCGACTAGGGCTCTTCCACCACCACCTCCGCGGTCACCGAATTGGCGATGAAGCAGTCGGCGTGGGCGGCGTGGTGGAGGGCGGCGATCTCTTGCGGCGTGGGGCGGGGATCGCCGGAGAAGGCGATCTTCGGGCGCAGGGCGACGCGGGTCATGGCGAGCTTGCCGGCGGCGTTCCGGGCCAGGGTCCCTTCGGCCTGGTCGAGGTAGGAGGCCACGACGAAGCCGGCGCGGGACGCGTGGTCGAGGAACCACAGCATGTGGCAGGCGCTCAGGGAGGCGGTGAAGGCCGCTTCGGGATCGACCGCGTCGGCGCGCGAATACGGCGCCGGCACGATGTGGGGCGAGGGCGAGCCGGCGACCTCGAGGCCGCCCTCGAAGCTCAGGGTGTGGGCCCGGCTATAGCGGCGGGCCAGGAAATCGCCCCCGTCGAGGGCCCAGGTCACGGCGGCGCGGTGGACGCTCATGGGCTCTAGAAGGCTTCCGCCGGATAGGCCATCAGGGTGGCCGAGCCCGAGGTCAGCTTGGCTAAGCGCGCGTCCGCGTCGGGCAGGATGCGCTCGATGAAATAGCGGCCGGCGACCAGCTTGTTGGCGAAGAAGGGGTCGGTCTCGCCCGCCGCGATCCGCGCGTTGGCCGCCTTGGCGATCAGGGCCCACATGTAGCTGAGGGCGGTCAGGGCGAAGAGATGCAGATAGTCGGTGGAGGCCGCGCCGGCGTTGTCGGGATTGGCGAGGCCGTTCTGCATCAGCCACAGGGTCCCTTCCTGAAGCCGCGCCTTGGCGGCGGCCAGGGCCTCGGTGAAGGGCGTCAGGGTTTCGTTCGCGGCCTGGGCGTCCACGAAGGCGTCGATTTCGGCGAAGAAGCTCATCACCGCCCGCCCGCCGTCGGCGGCCAGCTTGCGCCCGACCAGATCGAGGGCCTGGACGCCGTTGGCGCCTTCGTAGATCAAGGCGATGCGGCTGTCGCGCAGGTACTGGCTGACCGGCAGGTGCTCGGTGAACCCCGCCCCGCCGCAGATCTGCATGGCGTCCGAACAGATGGCGAAGCCGCGGTCGGTCAGATAGGCCTTCAGCACCGGCGTCATGAGGCCCATGTAGTCCTTGGCCTTTTGGCGGACCGCCTCGTCCGGGTGATCGGCGAGATCGCCGTGCAGGGCGGTCCAGAACAGGAAGGCCCGGCCCGCCTCGAGCACGGCGCGGGCGTCCAGCAGCATCCGCCGCACGTCGGGATGGACCAGGATGGGGTCGGCAGGGCCCTCCGCGTTCTTGGGGCCGGTCAAGGATCGGCCCTGGAGCCGATCCCGAGCGAAGGCCGCCGCCGCCTGATAGGCCGCTTCGCCCTGGGCCAGGCCCTGGAGCCCGACGCCCAGGCGCGCCTCGTTCATCATCACGAACATCAGGGCGAGGCCGCGATTCTCCTCGCCCACCAGCCAGCCGGTCGCCTCGTCATAGGCCATGACGCAGGTGGCGTTGCCGTGGATGCCCATCTTCTCTTCGAGGCCGGCGCAGGCGACGGCGTTGCGCGCGCCGGGCGCCCCGTCCGCGTCCGGGAGGAACTTGGGGACAATGAAGAGGCTGATGCCGCGGGTTCCCGCCGGCGCGCCCTCGATGCGGGCCAGGACCAGATGGACGATGTTTTCGGTGAGGTCGTGTTCGCCGCCGGAAATCCAGATCTTCTGGCCGCTGATCCGGTAGCTCCCGTCGGCGGCCGGGACGGCCTTGGTGCGCAGCAGGCCCAGGTCGGTGCCGCACTGGGGCTCGGTGAGGTTCATCGTCCCGCCCCAGCGGCCGGAAACCAGGGCCGGCAGGTAGAGCGCCTTCTGGGCCTCGGAGCCGCCGTGGAGGATGGCCGAATAGGCCCCGTGGGTCAGGCCCGGATACATGGAAAAGGCCATGTTCGCCGAGGAGCTCATCTCGCTGAAGGCCAGGCCGACGACGGAGGGCAACCCCTGCCCGCCCCACGCCGGGGCGGCGCCCAGGGCCGGCCACCCGCCCTCGACCAGGGCGCGATAGGCCTCCTTGAAGCCGGCCGGGGTGGTGACGGCGCCGTCGGAGCGCCAGGCGCAGCCTTGCCTGTCGCCGACCCCGTTCAGGGGGGCCAGGACCTCGGAACAGTACCGGCCCGCTTCGCCCAGGATCTGCTCGATCACATCGAGCGGCGCCTCGGCGAAGGCCGGCAACTCGGCGTAGCGGTCGACGGCGAGCACGTCGCGCAGCAGGAAGAGGTGCTCGCGGAGCGGGGGCTGGTAGGTCATGGAGAGGCGGCGGGAGCGTGGATCAGGCGCCCGCCACCTCGTGGCGCCCGTCGACCCGCGGGCGCACCAGCTTGTCATAGTCCTCGGCGCTGGGGAGCAGATCGGGGCGAGCCTCGGCCAACTTCGCTTCCAGATGCTCGCAGGCTTTGTAGAGTTCGTCGATGGCGTGGCCGATGTCTTCGCGCTGCTGTTCCAGGGCGACGATGCGCTCGCGGAACTTGCGCAGGGCCTTGGCGTTTTGCGCCGCGCCGCCGTCGGCCTTGTCGTAAAGCCCGAGGATCTCACGAATCTCCGCCAGGGAGAGGCCCACCCGCTTGCCGCGCAGGATCAGGAGGAGGCGAGCGCGATCCTTGTAGGAATAGACCCGGGCGAGACCCTGGCGGGCCGGGGCGAGCAGGCCCTTATCCTCATAGAAGCGCAGGGCCCGGGGCGTGCATTTGAACTCCAGGCACAGCTGGCGGATGGTGAAGGTGCGTTCCGGGCGGCGAAGCTCGCTGGCCATGGCGGTTTCCCCTAAGGTTGGGCCTAGGACCGTGACGCTATTCGACCATTCCGTGTACGTCAACGTCAACTTTCCCGCGTGGTGGCATAATACGGGGCTGTTCCAGAGTCCTGCCCCGAGATCACCTGTATGTTCCCCGTTGGCCCAGAAACGCACCCAGCTCAGGGCATTTTCGACGCCGCCCTTGCGCCCCCTCCGTCACGCGGCCAAACCAACAGCCGCGCGCCACCTCCCCCGCTTCGCGAGGGAGGAGGGATCGAGAGGGAGGATACGCCGCCCGCCATGACCGCCCTTTACGACGTCGCCGCGATCGGCAACGCCATCGTCGACGTGATCGCCACGGCCGACGACGCCTTCCTAACCGCCGAGGGCCTCGCCAAGGGAGCGATGACCCTGATCGACGAGGCCCGGGCGCACCAGCTCTACGGCCGGATGGGCGCGGGGATCGAGACCTCCGGCGGATCGGCGGGCAATACCGTGGCCGGCGTGGCGTCGTTCGGCGGCCGGGGCGCCTTCATCGGCAAGGTGGCGGCCGACCCCCTGGGCGAGGTCTTCGCCCACGACATGACCGCCTTGGGGGCCCATTTCGCCACACCGGCCCTGGCCCGCGGCCCGGCCACGGGGCGCTGCCTGATCAATGTCACTCCCGACGGCGAGCGGACCATGTGCACCTTCCTGGGCGCATCTGGAGAGCTCGGCCCCGAGGACGTGGCGGTCGAGGTCGTCGAGGGGGCCGCCATTCTTTATCTGGAGGGCTATCTCTTCGACCCGCCGCGGGCGCGGCGGGCCTTCGCCAAGGCCGCGGGCCTGGCGCGGGGGGCCGGCCGCCTGATCGCGCTGACCCTGTCGGACGCCTTCGTGGTCGAGCGCCACCGGGCCGCCCTGCTGGGATTCATCGAGGGCCAGGTCGATATCCTGTTCGCCAATGAGGCGGAGATCGGCGCCCTCTTTCAGACCGCCGACTTCGAAGCCGCCGCCACGGCCGCCGTCGGCCTGGCCAGGATCGCGGCCCTGACCCGGGGCGAATGGGGATCGGTGGTGCTGGCGGGAGCGGCGCGGCATGAGGTCGCCGCCGAGCCGGTCCAAAAGGTGGTCGACACCACCGGCGCGGGCGATCAGTACGCGGCGGGCTTCCTCGTCGGCCTCGCCCGGGGCCGGCCGCTGGACGCCTGCGGGCGGATGGGGTCGCTGGCGGCGGCGGAGGTGATTTCCCACTACGGCCCCCGGCCGCGAGCCTCGCTCGCGGCGCTCATGCGCCCTTCCGCCGCTTGAGCGCCACGTAAAGCGCTCCCTCTCCGCCATGGCGACGATCGGCCGGCGAGACCGCGGCGACGAGGGCGCGCAGCGGGGACTCGGCGAGCCATTCGGGGACCCGGCGGCGCAGGACGCCGTCGCCGCCGACCCCCTTGCCGGTGATCACCAGGATCACGCGGCGGCCCTCCCCGTGGCCGCGCCGCACGAAGGCGGTGAGGGCGGCGCGGGCGCGGCCCTGATCCAGCCCATGCAGATCGATGTATCCGGCCAGAGCCTCGCGTTCCAGGACGAGGCGTCGGTGGCGCCCCGGCTCGATAGGCTCGGGCGGCCCGACCGGCGTGGGCCGAGCCGGGGCTGGCTCGGGCGGCGATTTGCGTCGAGCGACCGGAGCGACCGCCGACAAGGGCCCGTCAGCGGCCTTCGGCATGGGCGCGGCCCGCCCCGGCAGGGGCCGGACGGTGGCGGCGACGACCGCCCAGACACGATCGTCCTCGAGGCGCGGTCGCAACTTCATCGCGCTTCCCCCACCGGGACCAGACGCCACAGCCGAAGCGTATGGCGCACCCGCCCCGCCTCCAGCCCCGCGGCCGGCCCCCCGCCCAGATAGAGAT
>JACDGF010000147.1 GCA_013815405.1 Caulobacteraceae bacterium
CCCCGCGGCCGCCCCGCCCGAGGACATGTCCATCGACGCCCGCTGGCTGGGTGAAGCTTTCATATAGGCGTCGAGCTGCGTGTAGGGGATCGGCTGCGCGGGGCTGGCGTACATGTCCGCGCTGGACGCCATTTTGTGCGCCCTGTGCCTCTTATGTGTCTTGGCGGACGCCCCGCCGACGGCGAGCGCGGCGATGGCGACGCCGGCGATCAGGCCCTTGGTGTTCATCAAAATTTCTCCGTGGATTCTCGGCGGCCAGCGCCGCGAACACCGCACCTAACGAGCGTCCCGCCGATTCGTTGCGAGGCGCTTTTGCGAAGGACTTGGCCTTGGCGGTCAGAGCCGCGCGATCGACGCCCGCCCGAGACAGTCGCATCGCTGGGGCGATGGCGACGTCGCCGACATGGCGCCCGAAGCCTCCTTTAGTCCTTTTCGACCGCCAGGGCGGCGGCGTCCAAGGCGGCGGCGATGACAGCGATCGCCTCGTCGGAGGGCTTGCCGCGCTCCAGGCGCAGCCGCAGGGCCAGCTTGAGGTTCTCCATCGCCCGGACGATCTGCGGCGCGGGGCCGACGCCGGCCCGGTCGGCGACCCGGCCCATGCGCGCGAAGATGGTCTCGATCGCGGCCTTCTCCCTCTCCAGGGCGGCGAGGCCTTCCTCGGTGATGGTGTAGGCCTTCTTGGCGGTCTGGGTCTGAGCCATCGTGACCCAGCCCAGATCCTCCAGCAGGGTGAGGGTCGGATAGACCACGCCCGGAGAGGGGCTGTAGGCGCCGCCCAGGCGCTCTTCGATGTCCTTGATCAATTCATAGCCGTGACTTGGTTTATCGGCGATCAGCTTGAGGATGACGTGGCGAAGGTCGCCCTGCTCGAAAATCCGCTCGCGTCGGCTGTAGGAATGGGATCCGTGGTCGTGTCCCCGCGATCCGTGGCGCGAGGATTCATGACGCGACGAAGACGCCGATTTTCCATGGCCGGCGGAGGCGCTGGACGAGTGGCGGTCGGTAGTGGGTCTACATCGATACATATTTTTGTTCCAATCGAAACCGTACGAGATATATCGCACGCTTCGATATATCGGAGACGCATCGGCTTTGCAAGAGGCGATCAGGGACAATGCAGTGCTCCCAGGTATCCGACGGCACGAACCGCTTGACATAACGATATAAGGATATCTTTATATCACCATGCCGATGACGTCCGACCAGGCCGTGGAGGTTCTGCGCGCGGCGGCCGAGCCGACCCGCCTGCGCATCCTGGCGCTTCTGGAACGCGAGGAATTGGCGGTGCTCGAACTTTGCCGGATCCTCGGTCAGAGCCAGCCGCGCGTGTCCCGCCATTTGAAGCTTCTGGCCAACGCCGGGCTGGTGGAACGCTTCCGCGACGGCGCGTGGGTGTTTTATCGATTGGCCGGCGCTTCGCCGATCCGCGCCCTCGCCGATCAGGCCCTGGACCTCGTTGCGCCGACCGACGCCACCTTTATCCGGGACGCCGAGCGCTTGAGCGGGGTCAGCGCCGCCCGGGCGGGCGAGGCGGCCTCCTATTTCGCCGAGAACGCCGAGCGATGGGACGAGATCCGCTCTCTCTACACCTCGGAGGCGGCGGTGGAGGCGGCCATCCTGGAAGTGGCCGGCGAGGGTCCCTTCGAGCGCCTCGTCGACCTGGGCTCGGGAACCGGCCGGATGCTCACCTTGTTGGGCGAGCGCGCGCGCAGCGCCGTTGGCCTGGACCTCTCGCGTCAGATGCTGAACGTCGCCCGCAGCCATGTGGCCGCCGCCGGACTGGACGCCTGCGAGCTTCGGCACGGCGACATCCTGGGCACCGGCCTTCGGGCCGGAGAGGCCGACCTGGTGGTCGTCCATCAGGTGCTGCACTACCTGGGCGAGCCGGCCGCGGCGGTGGCCGAGGCGGCCCGGCTCGTGGCGCCGGGAGGCCGGCTGCTGATCATCGACTTCGCGCCCCATGACCTGGAATTCCTGCGCGTCGAACACCGGCATCGGCGCCTGGGCATCCTTGACGCGGAGATGGAGCGCTGGCTGGGGGCTTCGGGCCTGGGACAATGCCTCGTCACCACTCTGCCGCCGGCGGCGCCGGGCCGGCTGACGGTGAAGATCTGGAGCGCTTCGCGCCCCGGAGCGCGGATCTGGCGGGTCGCGTGAACCGGCCTCTCATGGCCTCGTTGAACGCCCTGGGCCCGGTCGCGCGCGCCGGCGCCCGCGAGCACCGCCATCGAAAGGTCTCGTTCGAATTTTCCCCGCCCAAGTCGCCCGCGGCGGAGGAGAGCCTGTGGCTCGCCATCCGCCGGCTCGAGCCGCTGAATCCCGAGTTCGTGTCGGTGACCTATGGCGCCGGGGGCACGACGCGCGAGCGCACCCACAGGACCGTCCTGCGGGTGCTCGAGGAGACCGGCCTGGCGCCCGCGGCGCACCTTACCTGCGTCGGCGCCTCCCGCGCCGAGGTCGACGCGGTGATAGCCGACTACTGGAACGCCGGCATCCGCCACATCGTCGCCCTGCGCGGCGATCCGCCTGGGCGGATCGGGGGCGCCTATCCGGCCCGACCCGACGGCTACGCGAACGCCACCGACCTGACCCGCGCCATAGTCGCCATCGCGCCCTTCGAGGTTTCGGTGGGTCTCTACCCCCAGGTGCATCCGGAGAGCCCGTCGGTCTCTCACGACATCGATGTGCTGAAAGCCAAGATCGACGCCGGGGCCACCCGCGCCATCACCCAGTTCTTCTTCGACGTCGACGGCTTCCTGCGGTTCATCGAGCAGGTGAGGAAGGCCGGGATCTCCATCCCGATCTCCGCCGGAATCATGCCGGTGACCAATTTCAGGGGCCTGGGCCGGATGGCGGCGCCCTGCGGCATCGCCCTTCCCGCATGGCTCGGCAATCTCTTCGACGGCCTGGACGACGATCCCGAAACCCGTCGCCTGATCGCCGCCGCCGTGGCCGCGGAGACCTGCGCGCGCCTGGAGGAGGAAGGCTTCGACGATTTCCATTTCTACACCCTCAACCGCGCCGACCTTGTCTATGCGATCTGCCGGGTGCTCGGCGTGCGGGAGGCGGCGCCATGATCTTCCCTCCGACGACCCGCGCCGGCCGTATCGAGACCCTCAAGGCCGCCGCGCGCGAGCGCATCCTGGTCTTCGACGGCGCCTGGGGCGTCATGCTCCAGCGGCGGGGCCTGACCGAAGAGGAGTTTCGCGGCGAACGGTTCGCCGCCTGGGCCCAGCCGTTGAAGGGCGACTACGATCTTCTGTGCCTGACCCGCCCCGACCTGGTCGGCGACCTGCATGACGCCTATTTCGAGGCGGGCGCCGACATCGCCGAGACCAACACCTTCAACGCGACGGCCATCAGCCAGTCGGACTACGGGCTCCAAGGACACGCGCCGGAAATCAACCTCGTCGCCGCGCGGCTCGCGCGCGCATCGGCCGATCGCTGGACGGCCCGGACCCCGGAAAAGCCCCGCTTCGTCGGCGGGGCGATCGGGCCGCTGAACCGCACCTTGTCGATGTCCTCCGACGTCAATGACCCGGGCGCCCGGGCGCTGACCTTCGATGAGGTCCACGGGGCCTATCTCGACCAGGCCCGCGCGCTGCACCAGGGCGGGGTGGACTTCTTCCTGGTGGAGACGATCTTCGACACCCTCAACGCCAAGGCCGCCATCAAGGCCATACTGGACCTCGCGGATGAAGGCTTCGAGCCGCTGCCGATCTGGGTTTCGGGCACCATCACCGACCGCTCGGGCCGCACCCTGTCGGGCCAGACCGTGGAGGCGTTCTGGAACTCCGTCCGCCACGCTAGGCCCTTCGTGGTCGGGTTCAACTGCGCCTTGGGAGCGGAACTGATGCGGCCCCACGTCGCCGAGCTTTCCCGGATCGCCGACACCCTGGTGGCGGCCTATCCCAACGCCGGCCTGCCCAATGCTTTTGGCGAATACGACGAAGAGCCCCATCAGACCGCCGGTCACCTCGAGGAATGGGCGAGGAGCGGCCTGGTCAACATCCTGGGCGGATGCTGCGGCGCCACTCCCGAACATATCCGCCACATCGCCCGCGCCGTGGAGAGGCAAGCGCCTCGCGAAATTCCCAAGCGCGCGCCGGCCATGCGCCTGTCGGGGCTCGAAGCGTTCGAACTGGCGTGAGGGCATGAGGTGATCGGATCTTCGGCGTCGGAGTCGCCGCCATGCGCCCCCTCCACCCCTTCGGTGTCCCCCTCCCCCGCAAACGGGCGGGGGAGGATTGAGCCTTTCCTAGTCCTCACCCGCAAAGCGGGGGAGGTGACGCGGCGCCCTCTCGCGCCGTGACGGAGGGGGCGCAAGGCGGCGGGCGAGATGGCGGGGCTCCCCCCTCCAGACCCCCGTTCGTCAACATCGGCGAGCGGACCAACGTCACCGGATCGGCGCGGTTTCGCAGGCTGATCGGCGACGGCGACTATCCCGCCGCCCTGGCGGTCGCGCGCGACCAGGTCGAGGCCGGCGCCCAGGTGCTGGACATCAACATGGACGAGGGCCTGCTGGATTCCGTCCATGCCATGACGACCTTCTTGAACCTGATCGCCGCCGAACCGGACATCGCCCGCGTGCCGGTGATGATCGACTCCTCCAAATGGGAGGTGGTCGAGGCGGGCCTCAAGTGCGTCCAGGGCAAGGCGATCGTCAATTCCATCAGCCTCAAGGAAGGGGAGGAGCGGTTCCTGGACCAGGCCGTCAAATGCCTGCGTTACGGAGCGGCGGTGGTGGTCATGGCCTTCGACGAGCAGGGCCAGGCCGACACCCGGGCGCGCAAGGTGGCGATCTGCGAGCGCGCCTATGGGCTGATGACCCAAAGGATCGGCTTCCCGCCCGAGGACATCATCTTCGATCCCAACATCTTCGCCATCGCCACGGGGATCGAGGAACACGACAACTACGGCGTCGACTTCATCGAGGCGACCCGGGCGATCAAGCAAACCCTACCCTATGCGCGCGTGTCCGGCGGGGTGTCGAACGTCTCGTTCAGCTTCCGCGGCAACGAGCCGGTGCGGCGGGCCATGCACTCGGTGTTCCTCTACCACGCCATCGCCGCGGGCATGGACATGGGAATCGTCAACGCCGGCGACCTGCCGGTCTATGACGAGATCAACCCCGAACTGCGCGAGGCGGTCGAGGACGTGGTGCTCAATCGCCGGGCCGGCGCCACCGAGCGGCTGGTCGAGATCGCGCCGCGATACAAGGGCGGCAAGGCGGCGGAGCGTGTCGTGGATCTCGCTTGGCGCGAGGACCCCGTGGGCGCTCGCCTGAGCCATGCCCTGGTCCATGGGATTACCGAGTTCATCGAAGCCGACACCGAAGAAGCCCGCTTGGCGGCGGCGCGGCCCCTGGACGTCATCGAGGGGCCGTTGATGGACGGGATGAACGTGGTCGGCGACCTTTTCGGCGCCGGCAAGATGTTCCTGCCCCAGGTGGTCAAGTCGGCTCGGGTGATGAAGCAGGCGGTGGCCTGGCTGCTGCCGTTCATGGAAGCCGAGCTGGAGGGCAAGCCGCGCCGCATGGCCGGCCGGGTGCTGATGGCCACCGTCAAGGGTGATGTCCACGATATCGGCAAGAACATCGTCGGCGTCGTCCTGCAGTGCAACAACTACGAGGTCATCGACTTGGGAGTGATGGTCCCGGCCGACAGGATCCTGGACGAGGCGGAAACGCGGGGCGCGGACATCGTCGGGCTTTCCGGCCTGATCACGCCTTCGCTGGACGAAATGGTCTTCGTGGCGTCGGAGATGGAGCGGCGAGGCTTTTCCATTCCCCTGCTGATCGGCGGGGCGACCACCAGCCGAACCCATACGGCGGTGAAGATCGAGCCGGCCTACCGGCGCGGGTCGACCACCTATGTCGTGGACGCCAGCCGTGCCGTGGGGGTGGTTTCGTCCCTGCTCTCGACGACCGACCGGGCGGGGGCAGAGGCCAAGACCCGCGAAGACTATGGCCGCATCCGCGAGCAGTTCGCGCGCGCCCAGCGGGCCAAGGTCCGCACTCCCTTGGCCGCGGCG
>JACDGF010000148.1 GCA_013815405.1 Caulobacteraceae bacterium
CTACAGGCCCGAGAACAGAAAAAAAAAAAAAACCACGACGTAGCTCAGGCGAACGGCCAGCTGGCCTTCGGCGGCGCCCTGGTTGGCATGAGTGTCGAAACCGTCGATCACCACCGCCGCGACCTGCGCCCCCCCCGGTTGGGTCATGAACCCGGCCAGAGTGGCCCCCAGGTTGCGCGCCAGGGCGGGGGCTTGGCGCGCGCCGCCCTTATACGTCGCGCCGCCTAAGACAGCCTGCGCCTCCACGGTCCCCGAGGCGGCTCCGGGCATCTCCGACGCCGGCAGCATGGCCGCGTCGGCGGTGGCCACCTTGGCCATGTCGCGGGTGGCAAGGCCGCTGGCCAGGGCCGGCCCGAGCAGGGGATCGCCGGCGTAGAGGTCGTGCAGGATGCCGGGCAGGCGGTGGTCGGTCTCGACGGCGGCGCCAGGCGACCACGACGCCGCTTCTATCCTGCCGCGCAGGATGAGCGGCGCGGTGGCCCCAATGGACAGGGCCTTGACCTTGCCTCCCGGGCCCATGGTTTCCAGCGCCCGGTTCAGCCAGCCGGAACTGGTCCCATAGACCACGGCGGCGCCGCTTTCGAGCACGTCCTGGGCCTCGAAATGGGAGCGTTCGCGGTCGGGCGTGGCGACCGCCGGGGCGATCCGCGCCTCACCGCTCATTGCCAGCCGGTGCGTCGCCGCCATCGCGGGGTGCAGCCCGAAGGCGCCGTCCAGCTTCAGCGCCCCGCCGGGCTGGCCGAAGGGCGCCAGCGCGATCGGGCCGCGCAAGGCCTGATAGTGAGGGTCGCCCACCGGCGGCGACAGCGAAAGCCCGTCCAGGCCGCCCCGGCAAACGATCACCACCAGCTTCTTGCCGGCGGACGCCCGTTCGCTGTCGGCCCAGGCCCGGGCGCCGAGAAAATCCACGGTGATGCCCAATCCCAGCGCGCCCAGCAGGGCGTGGCGGCGGCTCGGAGGGCGGCAATAGTCGGCGACGGTCATCGGCGTTGAAACTCCGGGCTCATCAGCAGAATGGAGAGGCCCTCCTGGCGCGTTTCGGCCCGGGCGATGGTTCTGGCCACCAGGGGGGTGAGGCGAGCGCCCAGGGCGACCTGGGCCAGCTGGACAGGATCGCGATCGCCCGTGACTTGAGTGGCGAAGGCCTCGCTCCAGGTCATGCGCTTGACCACCGCGTCCGGCGCGCACCAGACCTGGGCTTCCTCCGGCCAGCCCTTGGGGGAGGGGGCGCTGAAGGGCTTCTGGCCCATCGCGGTCATTACCGTGGTGATCGACTGCACGTCGGTGGGCGCGACGTCGGTCGCGCGCCAGCTCGAGATCATGAACTCATAGGGCGTCTTGAACTTGCGCGCCGCCGGATCCCAGGCCTCGGGCGAGGCGATCAGGGACTCGGCCACGGTGTCGAGCCTCCCGCCTGTCCTCGAAAAGGCCTGCTCCAGGCGCGCCACAAGGCTCGGCGGGGGGTCGTCGGCGACGAAGTGCCGGGCGATCTTCATCGCGATGTGGTGGGCGGTGCGAGGGCTTGCCGCCAGATCCTTCATCACGGCCCGGGCCTGATCTTGGCCGCCTTCGGCATAGCGTCGGCCCATGATCATCCGGGCGCCGGGCTCATGGGTCTCTTCGCGGAACAAAAAGCCCCGAGGCGAATCGGCGGGATCCGTGCGGCCGGCAAAGCTCCAACCGGTCATGGCGCGGGCGAACTCGGTGACGTCGCCCTGGGTGTAGCCGGCATCCACGCCGACGGTGTGCAGCTCCATGATCTCGCGGGCGAGATTTTCATTCAGCCCGTTGTGTTTGCCGTTCCCGCCCTTCGTCCTGGCGGTCAGGCTGCCCGGGCCGATCGAGCGGGCCTGGTCGAGGTAGGTCAGCATCGCCGGGTGGCTGGACGAGGCGACCAGCAGATCCTCAAATCGGCCGAACACCCGCGGCCGAATAGCCTCCTCCTCAAACGGCCCGACCAGGGTGACGGTGGCCAGCTTCTTGGCCGAGACGGTGAAGTGATTGGCCCAAAAGAGGGTCCAGCGTTCGCGAAAACCCGCGTCCGCGCGGGCGGCCAGCTGCACGCGGGCGAGGAAGTCGCCAGCCGCCTCCCGGCGCAGGGCGCGGTTGGCCATCTTGCCGTCGTCCGTCTTGCCCTCGCCGAGGCGTTTCTCCATCGCCCGCGCCTTGCGGTAGGCGACGTACTCATTGATTCGCTCGCCGGATGTGGCGGTCGTCCCCGCCGGCCGATCGGCCCCTTGCGGGCGGATCTGCGCCGCCAGATAGCCTTCCGGATCGGCCCGCGCCGCGGCGATGTCGCCTGGGCGGGCGCCCAGGCCGAAACGCGTGACGGCGATGGAGGCCCTGAGGTCCTTGTCGACGGCCAAGTGGGCGCTCCTTGCCAAGTCGGACGGAATTTGATGGTTGAACGCGGGGGGCCCACAATTTCCGTCGCGGCGCGCCCGCGCGTCGAAGGAGAGGGCAGGGGCTTGAACCGCAGGGGGCATGATTGGCCGGGTCCGCGGCGCTTTTATGACCAGGCGGGCGTGGACGCGACGGCGGCCGGCTTCGAGGTGAGGCTGGACGGCCGTGTTCCGCGTTCACCCGGCGGGCGGCCGCTTTTACTCCCGACGCTCGCCCTGGCCGAGCTCGTCGCCGACGAATGGAACGCCCAGAAGGAGGTCATCGCCTTGGCCTCCATGCCGGCCACGCGCCTCGCCTACGCCGCGCTGGACATGGACGCCGCCGCCCGCAATGATTCGGTCGCCTCGGTCGTCCGCTACGCCCGGACCGATCTGCTTTGTTATTTCGCGGACGGCCCGGCCAGCCTGGTCGAGCGCCAGGCCGCCGCCTGGGGACCGTGGCTGGCCTGGGCGCGGGACGATTTGGGTCTGGCGTTCAGCCAGGCCGCCGGCGTCGTTCACCAGGAGCAGCCGCCGCGAACCCTTGCCCGGACCGAACAGCTGGCCCTCGGCCTGGATGATTTCGCGCTCGCCGGCGCGGCCTTCGCCACCGCCCTGTTCGGATCGGCGATCCTGGCCTTCGCCCTGATGAAGGGAAGGATCGACGCCTCGGCGGCCTACGCCGCCTCCCGCGTGGACGAAGCCTTCCAGGAAGAGCGCTGGGGCCTCGACGCGGAGGCCGCGGCCCGTTCCGATCGGCTGGCCGCCGATGCGCGGATGCTCGGGGGCTGGTTCGCGGCGCCCGGCCTTTAGCTCGCCGGCGCGTGCTCTCGAAACGGCTGCATCTGCGCCTCCATCGCGCGGCTGAACGCCGGACGCGCTTCGCACCGTCGGCGAAGGGCGTCGAGGTTCGGGAACCGCGAAAGGACGCCGGAGTCGACGAGTTCGCGCAGCACCGTGGTCATGATCAGGTCGCCGGCGGTGAAGCGATCCTCGAGATAATCCTTGTCGCCTAGCCAGGCGCCGAGCGCCGCCAGCCGCTGGTTCAGCGCCACCTCGGCCTGCGGGCGGCGCTCCTTGGTCCAGGCTTCTCCGGCATGAAAGACGTCGAGGTGGACCAGGTTCTGCACCTGGGGTTCGATCGAATTGAGCGCCGCGATCACCCAGGTGGTCATCCGCGCCCGCCCCGCTTCGTCCCGCGGCGCCAGCGCCTCGTACTTGGCCGCGATGTGCAGCACGATCGCGCCGGATTCGAACATCTCGACCGTGTCGTCCCTGTAGGCGGGGACTTGGCCGAAAGGCTGCCATCGGCGGTAGCCTTCGGACGCTTGGACCTCGGGGTCGATGAGCGTCACCTGATACGGCAGCCCCGCCTCCTCCAGCGCCCAGCGGACCCGGAGATCGCGAACGAAACCTTGGGCGAAGGGCGGGACCCAGCGAAAGGCCGTCAGCTGTATCGACATGGGGTCTTCTCCTTAGCTGTCGTCAAGATCGGGGCCTGGCGCGCCGGGGCGGGATGCGGATAGCGACCGAAGATCGCGCCTCAATCGCATGGGGTCGGCGCCTTCGAGCTCCGCCTCCAGCGCATCGTGCGTCCGGGTCCAGAAGGGCAGGGCGGCGGCGAGTCGGGCGTGGCCTTGCGCCGTCAACGCGATCCGGCGGACGCGGCCGTCGCCGGCGTCGGTATGGACCAGCGCGAAGCCGCGCCGCACGAGCGGTTTCAAAGCGGCGGTAAGCGTGGTGCGGTCGGCGCCGAGCAAAACGGCGACCTCGCCCATCGATGCGGGCTCAGGCCCGTTGAGCGCCATCAGAAGCGAGAACTGCCCATTGGTGAGGCCCGCCGGGCGAAGCGCCTCGTCGAAGCGCCGCGCCAGAGCCCGCGCCGCCCGCTGGGCATGCAAGCACAGGCACGCGTCCCGGACATGCAAGGTGGTTTCAAACGGAAGGGCAGGAACGGCGGCCATGCGGCTTTATGTTGATATCAATACAACAAGTCAAGTCCTTCGCCTGCGGCGGCAGATCACAGCTTGTTCGCCCGAGGCGTCGCCTTATCTCCCAGGCGCCACTCCCCACTAGGGAGGGGCATGATCTTCAATTTCAGTGCGCACGTCAGAACCGCCCTGAGGCTCGCCGCCGTGCTCGTGGCGCTGGCCGTCGCCGGTGCGGCGCCGGCTGAACCGCCACCGAAGCTGTTCAGCCGAGCCGAGGCGGCCAAGACAATCGCCGAAGCCCGCAGGATCGTGACTCCAGGTGGGATCGAACGGCTGGAAGGTCAGGATTGGCGGTATCGACCAGTGGGTGTCGATGCCCATGAGCTGGTGGTTCACCCGCGGATGGGAGGAATACTTCACGGTCGTCCAGTGGGACCAGCGCGCCGCCGGCAAGACACACCTTCTAAACGACCCGGCGGCAGTCGGCCTGACATTGGGTCCGCAAAGCATTGGCTAGAAGAAAATATTCGTTCTCGGCCACTCCTGGGGCAGCTACCTCGGTCTGGAGATGGCCAAGCGCCATCCCGAGTGGCTGCATGCCTACATCGGCGTTGGCCAGCTGACCGATGGGCCAGAGAACGAACGCCTCGGCTGGACATTCGCCATGGAGAGCGCCCGTCGCGCGGGAAACACCGAGGCGGTCCGCGAACTCAACGCCATCGCTCCGTACGGCACCTCCCGTCGACCCATCCCGCTCAAGGATATCTACACTCAGCGGAAATGGCTGGACTACTACGGCGGCGTCATGGCTTACAGCAACGGCAACACCGCCGAGAGCGACCTTGCCGAGCTGTCGCCGGACTACACCGACGCGGAGATCCCGCGTATCTGGGAAGCAACGCGTTTGGCGAGCGTTATCTCCTGCCGGATGTCCTCAGTCTCGATCTTACGGGGACACGAAAATTGGGCTGCCCCCTTATCGTCTTTCCCGGCCGCCACGACGTCAACGTCAACTCCAAGCTCGCGGCGGAATGGTCGCAAAGGTGAATGCGCCATCGAAGCAATTCATGTTGTTCGAGCATTCGGCGCATCTGCCGACGACCGAGGAGCCGGGAAAATTTTTGATCTCCCTAGTGCGCTACGCCCGGCCGGTCGCGGAACACGCCGGCGACACGCCGCCCGCCGCGCCCTGAACATTGAGGCGGGCCCGTGCTGGGCAAAGGTGTCGAGGTCGCCCACGCCGGGAAGGGCGCGCACGGTTCCGTGCCGTGGCACCTAAATATTGCGCCTAAGATGTATTATCGGAAATTACAGGGATGGTCAGGGCGCCTTCGGCGATCCGCTTGAGGGTCTCGAGGAAAAGGACAGGTTCGGCGGCCATCACCCTGCGCTCGAGGGACTCGGCGGTTTCATTCGGGCTCACCGGCAGTTCGGCGCGCGCGATGACCAGCCCGTGATCGTAAAGGTCGTCGACCAGGTGCACGCTTGCGCCGGTGCGCGCGTCGCCCCCGGCCAAGACGGCGTCGTGGACGCGACGGCCGTACATCCCCGGGCCTCCGTGCCTGGGGAGCAGAGACGGATGAATGTTGAGGATGCGACCGGGAAAGGCGCGCAAGGTTCTGGGGCCTAGCTTGCGCAGGTAGCCCGACAGCACCACCCATTCCACGCCGCCGCCAACCAGG
>JACDGF010000149.1 GCA_013815405.1 Caulobacteraceae bacterium
GTCCAGAGGGCTCACCGGCTTTTCTCCACCAGGTCATCGAGTGCCTTGCGCTCGTCCGTGCTGTAGCCGCTTCCGCGCGCGGTGAGAGACCGTGGCCCGGACGGCGCCGCCGCGGGCGCGCCGGTCCCCGCCTGTTCCACCGCCGGGGCGACGTCGTGGGCGACCTTGATCCCTTGGGGGGCGAAGGCGCGCAGCGCGCCGCCCGCGGCGTTGGCCAAGGGGTAGAGCTTGGCCCGGGTGATCCAGGCCGGCATCCGTTCGGGCGGCGTCGCGGCATTGAGGATCAGGGCGAAGGCGCCGACCACCACCAGGGCGCGCGCCAGGCCTATGGCGAAGCCCAGGGCGCGATCGACACCCGACAGGACGGTCTGGCGTACGCCGCGGTGAAGCGCGCCGGCGACCATGCGAAGGAGGATGTAGGCGACCACGAAGGCGACCAGGATGGCGGCGGTGTTGGCCAGCCAGACCGTGGCGATGAGGTGATGGGCGAGGGGCGCCGTCACCCTGAGGCTGAAGACGGCAATCACGGCGGCCAGCACGAAGGCGATCACCGTGGTCACCTCCCGCGTCGCTCCGCGCGCGAAGCCGATCACGCCCGAAATCAGGAACACCGAGCCGGCGAGGATGTCGAACAGGGTCAAGGCGCGCCCAGGTCCCAGGTCGCATCGCCGATGTGCGCCATGGCCTCGGCCAGGCGTGTGACGCGCGTCAGCGCCACGCCCGGCGGACCCTCGGGGCCACCGGGAACCAGGGCGCGTCGGAAGCCCAGTTTGGCCGCTTCCTTCAGGCGCATCTCCATCCTGCTGACCGGGCGCACGTCGCCTGAAAGGCTGATCTCGCCGAAGACCACGCAATCCTGGGGAAGAGCCGCGCCCAGCGCCGAAGACGCCAGGGCCGCCGCCGCCGCCAGGTCCGCCGCCGGCTCGCTGATCCTAAGGCCGCCGGCGACGTTCAAATAGACATCGCGCGCGGCGAAACCAAGGCCGCAGCGCGCTTCCAGCACCGCCATGACCATGGCCAGGCGCCCGCCGTCCCAACCGACCACGGCTCGGCGAGGCGTACCGTAGACGGACGGGGCGACCAGGGCCTGGAACTCCACCAGCACCGGCCGGGAGCCTTCGATGCCCGCGAACACCGCCGCCCCCGCCGAGCGCTCGCCGCCCTCGTTGAGGAAGAGGGCCGAGGGGTTCCTGACCTCGGCCAGACCCGCGTCACCCATTTCGAAGACGCCGATCTCGTCGGTGGCGCCGAAACGGTTCTTGGCGCCGCGCAGGATCCGAAAGGGGTATCCGCGCTCGCCCTCGAAGGAGAGCACCGCGTCGACCATGTGCTCCACCACCCTGGGGCCGGCGATCTGGCCGTCCTTGGTGACGTGGCCGACCATCAGGACGCCGACGCCGCGGCGCTTGGCCAGGCGGACCAATTCGCCGACGCAGGCCCGCACCTGGGTCACCGATCCGGGCCCGGCCTCATGCGCGTCGCTCCACAGGGTCTGGACGGAGTCGATGACCACCAGATCGAGGGCCTCGCGCTTGAGGGCGTCGACGATGTCGCGAAGCGCGGTTTCGGCGGCGAGCCTGATGGGCGCCGCGGCCAACCCCATGCGATGGGCGCGCGCGCGAATCTGCTCGACGGCCTCCTCGCCGGAGATGTAGGCGCAGGCCGCCCCGCGCATCGCCGCCTGGGCGCAGACCTGCAGCAGCAAGGTCGATTTTCCAACGCCGGGATCGCCTGCGAGGAGGATCGCCGAGCCGGGCACGACGCCGCCGCCGCATACCCGATCGAACTCCTCGATCCCGGTGACGATCCGGGGCGGGGCGGGCGAGTGGGCTTCCAGGCCTTCGAACGCCAGGCCGCGCGCCTTGGAGCCCCGCGTGGGGGCCAGGGCGCCCGGCGGGCGGGTCACGACCTCCTCGGCCAGGCTGTTCCAGGCGCCGCACGCGGCGCACTGGCCGGACCATTTGGCATGGACCGCGCCACAGGACTGGCAGGCGTGGATGGCGCCGTCCCGGGCCATGGCGCTCCCGATTCGAAAGGTTGTCCCGAAGCTTAGCGTGACATGGCCCCGGGCGCCTCATGTGGTTCGCGCCGCGCCGTCTCGCCAGAGGCGGCGGATTGGACTAGCTTCCCCGGGCGGAATTGCGATTCCTGGAAGGGAGGGCTGGATATGACGATCGTCGAAGGACCCAAGAGCGGCGGCTTGGTCGCCCGCGTTCAGGGCATTTTGTTGAGGCCGGCGGCGGAGTGGGACGTCATCGACGCGGAGCCGGCGACGACCCGGGGACTGTTCACGGGCTACGCCTGCATCCTGGCGGCGATTCCGGCGGTGGCGGGGTTGATCGGCCGGCAACTCTTCGGCTTCGGGGCGTTCGGCGTGAACTATCACCCGCCGCTGGCGGGTTCGATCATCAGCGCGGTGATCGGCTATCTGCTCGCGCTCCTCTCGGTCTTCATTCTAGGGTTCATCATCGACGCCCTCGCGCCCAGCTTCGATGGCCAGAAGGACCGCACGCAGGCGCTCAAGGTGGCGGTCTATTCATCCACCGCCGGCTGGGTGGCCGGGATCTTCCTCCTGTTTCCGCCGCTCGGCGTGATCGCCGCTCTGTGCGGGCTCTACGGACTCTATCTGCTTTACCTTGGGTTGCCCAAGCTGATGAAGGCGCCGCAGGCCAAGGCGCTGGGCTACACCATCGTGACCATACTGGCGGCCATCGTCCTCTACATCGTCGTGGGCGTGGTGGTCGCTTCCGTCGCCGGGATGGCGCTGTTCGGGGGCATGGCGGCCGGGGGCTATTCGGTCGCGCACAACGGCTCGGTGCGGGTGAACGGGACGAACATCGACATCGCCAGGCTGCAAGCGGCGGCGGCCGCCGCTGGCGCTTCGGCCAAGGCGCTGGAGTCGCGGCAGGCAAATGGCCGGGCCGTCGCCGCCGTCGATCCCGAAAAGCTCAAGGCCTTCCTGCCCGAAATGGTCGCCGGCCTGCCGCGCACCGAGCTTTTGGCCCAGGCGGCCGGCGCGGGCGGCGTGTCGGGCTCGAACGCCGAGGCGGTCTACGGCAAGGATGGCGCGCGCATCACCCTGACCGTCACCGACCTTTCGGCCATGGGGGCCTTCGCCGGCATCGCCGGCGCCATGGGCGTCCAGGCCACCAAGGAAACCGCCGGCGGCTATGAGAAGGTCGGCAGGGTCAACGGCCGGATGACCACCGAGGAATGGAATCGGGACTCCAGAAGCGGGAAATACGGCGTGCTGGTCGCCGACCGCTTCATGGTCAACGCCGAAGGCTCGGGAACCAGCATCGACGCCCTAAAAGCCGCTGTCGCCGCAGTCGGACCAGATCGGCTGGAGGGTTTGGCGAAGGGGTAAAGGCCTTTACCCGGCCGGTAATCGACGGCGTCCGGCAATATCCCCATTCCTTCCCGCGGCCCGGCCGAACGGCGGCCGGGCGGGAACGGGGGATTGTCATGACCACAGTTCGAACCGTGGCCGATCGCTATATCGACGCGTGGAACGAAACCGACGGCGGCCGGCGCCGGCAACTGATCGAGCAGACCTGGACGAGACCGCGACTTACGTGGATCCCTTGATGAAGGGCGAGGGTCACGTGGGGATCGATGGGCTGATCAGCGGTGTGCAGGCCCGCTTTCCCGATTTTCGCTTTCGCCTGATCGGAAAGCCGGAAGGCTACGCCGACCGCTTTCGGTTCCGGTGGGCGCTGGGGCCGGAGGGAGGCGAGGCGCCGGGGGAGGGTACCGACTTCGCGCTGCTCGCCCCCGATGGTCGGCTCGGCCTCGTCATCGGCTTCATCGACAAGGCGCCGGCGGGCTGATCACCCAGGTTGGGGATGTGGGGTTGCGCCCGCCCTTTGGGGTACCGCTCTTTCGCCAGCCGGCGGGGATGCACATAACTTCATTCAGGCCCTATCGAACACCTCGCCCGAAGTTCGGGAGAGGTGTTCTTGGAGAGGGACGGCCGCCCTCACCGCACCTCGAACCGCCCTTCGCGGGCGTGGTTGCTGAATTTGGTCAGGTCTTCGTTGTAGTGCAGTCGGACGACGCCGATCGGGCCGTGGCGCTGTTTGCCGATGATGATCTCGGCGAGATTGCGGATCGGGTCGAGCTTTTCCTGCCAGGCGAGATGCTCTTCGCTGCCTTCCTTGGGCTCGGCGCGGCCCAGGTAATAGGCTTCGCGATAGATGAACATGACCACGTCGGCGTCCTGTTCGATCGAGCCGGACTCGCGCAGGTCGGCCAGTTGCGGCTTCTTGTCCTCGCGGTTCTCCACCTGGCGCGAGAGCTGGGCGGCGGCGATGACCGGAACCGACAGCTCCTTGGCCAGGGACTTGAGCCCCTGGGTGATCTGGCTGACTTCCTGGACCCGGTTCTCGATCCGGCCGGTGTCGTTGGCGGTGACCAGCTGCAGATAGTCGACCACGATCAGGTCGAGGCCCGCGGTGCGTTTCAGCCGCCGGGCCCGGGCCGCCAGCTTGCCGATGGAGATGCCGCCGGTGTCGTCGATATAGAGCGGCGAGCCCTGGATCTCGCCGGAAGCGTCGCGGATGCGCCCGAACTCGCTGGCGGTGATCTCGCCCTTGCGGATCTTGTCGGACGGAACCTCGGTCACCTCGGCCAGGAGGCGCATGGCCAGCTGCTCGGCGGACATTTCCAGGGAGAAGAAGGCCACCACCCCGCCGTTCACCGTCCGGCGCGAGCCGTCGGGGTGGACCTCATAGGCATAGGACTTGGCGACATTGAAGGCGATGTTGGTGGCGAGCGACGTCTTGCCCATCGAGGGGCGAGCCGCGACGATGATCAGGTCGGAGGCGTGCAGGCCGCCCAGCTTCTGATCCAGGTCGGCGAGGCCGGTGGCGAGGCCCGAAAGGCCGCCCTCGCGGTTATAGGCCTCGGCGGCCATCTCCACCGCGCCCGAGAGGGCGTCGGCGAATCCCACCAGCCCGCTGGAGACGTCGCCGGTCTCGGCCAGTGTGTAGAGCTGCTGTTCGGCCGCCTCGATCTGGTCGCGCCCGGACATCTCCGGATCGCCGGCCTGGGCGCTGGCGGCGATCTCCCCGCCGATGCGGATCAGGTCGCGGCGCAGAGCCAGGTCATAGGTGACGCGGGCATAGTCGGCGGCGTTGGCGGCCGGCGGCGCGCGGTCCACCAGGTCGGCCAGATATCGGACCCCGCCCAGCGCCTCGAACGCCGGGTCGCGCTGGAACTCCTCGGCCAGGAGGATCGGCTCGGCGAGCTGGCCGCGGCGGAGGTGGCTCTGGATGGCGCTGAACAGTCGCCCGTGGAAGGGCTCGAAGAAGTGCCGCGGCTGCAGATGGTCGCTCAGGCGCTCATAGGCGCCATTGTCGTAGAGAAGCACGCCCAGCAGGGCCTGTTCGGCCTCGATGTTGGAGGGGGCGTGGGTGATCTCCGGCGCCGCTTCGGGCGCGCGCAAGTCGAGCAGGGGAACGAGCGCCATCGCTCACCGATAGCCCACCGCGCCCCCGCGGCTAAGGTGGAGAATGCCGCTCTTCACAGGAAAATGACGCCTGTGGACAGGGCGGAGCGGGGCGGGGGCGCGAGCCACGCGAGCGCGGGCGCGCCGGCGTCGAGGCACCGGCCATGCTGCCAGCCGATGTCGCGGAGGCGATCGGGAACCGGGCCGCAGAGAAGGACAAAACCCGGCCGCGGGCGAGCAAGCTCGCCGGCTTCGCCGGCCAAGTCGGGGACCTGACCGGCGGGCGTGGTCGGGACCGTCCGGGCGGCGACGGACGAGATCGCGCCTGACCCCTGCCCAGCGGCGGGCGCCGGGCTCAGGGCCGTCGCGGCGGCGGTGAGAAGCTGCAGAAGCATGGGAAGACTCTCCGAGTTGGGCGGCGGTCGCCTGGCGCGACCCTTCCGGGAAGCGCCAAGCGGGCGAGCCGCGATGATGAGGTCACGGTCGGGCGTCGGCCAGTCG
>JACDGF010000150.1 GCA_013815405.1 Caulobacteraceae bacterium
CGGCGGCGCCAAGGCCGGCGGCCTGGTGGGAATCGCCGGCCGGGCCGGGACGATCACCTACGCCTATGCGACGGGGGCGGTGACCAATCCCGGCGGCGGGGCCACCGGAGGGCTGGTCGCCGACAACGCCGGCGCAATCCAAGGCGCCTACGCCGCCGGCGCGGTGTCGGGCGGCGCCCAGCGGGGCGGACTGATCGGCCTGGACCACCCGAGCGCCCCGCGCGCCGTCGCCGACGCCTATTCGGACACCGACGCCGGCCTCACGACATTCCCACTGCGATCGGGCCTGCCGCCCGGCTTCGACCCCACGATCTGGGGCCAGGACGCCAGCCTGAACGGCGGCCTCCCCTACCTCCGGGCGACGCCGCCTTCATAGGGAAGGCGGTCCATTCGAAGATTCCCCGGGGTGGAGGCGCTCTCAGGCGAGCCCCTCGTGCTTCAGGGCGAGCTGGACGGCGGGGCGGGCGTTCATGCGGTCGGCGAAGGCGTTCAGCGCCGGGGGGATCTCGACCCCGTTCTTCCTCGCCCAGGTCAGCATGACGTAGAGATAGGCGTCGGCGACGCTCACCTCCGGCCCGAACAGGTAGCCGCCGTCCAGCTGGCCGGCGATCAGGCCCAGGCGCCGGGTGATCGCCTCGCCCGCCTTGGCCTTCTCGGCGTCGGTCGAGCCGGGGGTGAAGAACGGCTTGAAGGATTTGTGGATTTCGGTGGAAATGAAGGCGAGTGTCTCCAGGAGCCGGTATCGGCCAAGGTCGCCCTGGGGGGCCAGCTTGGGCGCCTGGTCGGCGATCCAGCTGAGGATCGCGATGTTCTCGGTCAGCACGCCGCCGTCGTCCAGGGCCAGGGCCGGCACATAGCCCTTGGGATTGATCTGGGTGAAGTCCCGGCCGTCCTCGGTCGTGTAATCCTTCAGGTCGACCTCGACCCGGTCGAAGGCGAGGCCCGCCTCGTGCAGGGCGATGTGGTCGGCGAGGCTGCAGGCCCCCGGCGCAAGATACAGGATCACGGTTTGGTCTCCGGGTGGAAAGCCCGAACCGCCAACGCCCGCGCCGCCCTTTGGTTTCCGCGTCTCCGCCTAGACCGCACGCGCCGGGAGGCGCGGCGGGCGGCGCATGCGCAGCAGCCAGTAGATCATCGAGGCCGCCACCGCGACGATCGGCAGGAAGAGGATCGGCGAGCCGCGCAGGAACTCGGGAATGGCCTTGGGCTGCCCGACGAACGAGAAGGCGGTGATCAGCAGGGCGACGCACATGCGCCAGAGGTGTCGCGTGACGCGCGGCGTGCCGGAAACGCCCCCGCGCAGGATCACGCGAAGGTCGAAGGCGGCGCCGAGCGCGGCCAAGGACCCGAAGAGGAAGGCGGGAAAGTAGGGAAGACCGTCGAGCGTCCCTTTTGGGCTGGCCGCCGCCTGCCAGCCGAGAAACAGGCCCAGCATCGCCACGCCCAATCCGAAGAGGAGCCCGCCGGCCTCGAAGCGGCTGGTCTCGCCCGGCTTGCGCCGGACGGTCGCCCAGCCCGTGGCCACGAGGTAGAAGGTGAGGCCCCCGGCGACCGAGGAGATTCTCTGCGGCGGGAACGGCGCCACGGCCGCGCCGATCCCCGACATGATCAGGATCGAGGCGAAGAACACATTTCCGGCCGCCCGATGCAAACGCTCGCCCTTGGGAAAGACCATGGCCGCGCCGCCGGAGCCGAGGCCCGCGGTCGCGCCGCCGATGTGGAGGAAGAGGATCGCGCCCGCCGCGGCGCGGACCAGTTCGGAGCTCCCCGGTGGCGGATGGAGGATCATGCCGCGCCCGCCCGCCGGCGCCATTTGGCGGCGTCCAGGCCCACCAGCATGAGCCACAGGCTCAGGGATCCCTCCCCGACCAGGCCGGGAAGCAGGATGTAGTCGGTCAGGGCCTTGGCCAGGGCGGGCGAGAGGATGGTCGCGAAGCTGTTGACGAGATAGCACAGGCCGGCGATCGCCATCAGGATCCCGAGAAGGCGGGGAAGGAACGTCGACTTGAAGACGAGGTATCCGATCAGGAGGCAGTAGACGCCGAAGAAGACCAGGCTGACAACGTAACCCTCGCCGTGCGCCTCGAGGGCGACGTAGGCCAGGGCCCGCCGCTGATCCGGATCGAACGCGGCCAGAGAAGGCGCGCCTCCCAGCCATGTCAGGGGAGCGAGGAGACCCAGAGTGGCGAGGGCCAGGACGGCGATCCCCACCAGGCTGAACAAGGCCGCGAGCCGGGATAGGCCCTGGCTCACCGGCGCGAACAGCTCGTAGAAGAGCAAGGTCACGACCGTGTAGCAGACGAGCCCGACGAGGTCGGCGGCCACGCCCAGGCGGTACAGCGGTTCGGAGGCGAGGATGTTGGCCGCCGTGGCCGCCGCGTCGCCGGACACGATCAGGGTCGAGCGGGCGAAGCCCTCGGCGAACAGGCCCGCCACCATAGTCCCCAGGTAGAAGAGGCCGGCAAGTCCGGCCTCGAGGCGCGGCGACGCGTCGGTCATCCAGTTTATCCTGTCAGAGCCTGGCCAGGACGGGGGCGAAGAAACCCGACCAGACGCCGACGATGCCGACGCTCATCAGGGCGGTGAGCATGACGAGGCCGCCGGCCATCGCGAACCGCCCGCCGGCCCAGCCTTGTCCTGGGCCCGGAAGTAGAGCTCGAGGACCGCCAGGGGCAGGAGGTAGCAGCCGAAGTTCCAGAGGGTAAAGACCGGGCTTTCCATGCCGAGCTTGCCGCCCAGCGCCGTGGTCGCGAGCGCCAGGGCGTGAAGCCCACCCGCAGGAACCACACGCCGTTGGCGACCACGAAGGTGCGCATCGCCCAGCGCCGGTGGCGGGCGAAGTCGCGCGTCCGCGCCGTTCGCCAGGCCAGAGCCGCAAAGGCCAGGATGAGCGCCGCGTCCAGGGAGATGGCGACCGCGCCGGCGCCCGTGGAGGTGCGCCGCACCCAGGTCATGTAGAGTCCCGCGAGGCTGGCCCCCATGGCGGTGGCCAGGAACAGCCGCCCGGTCCAGCGATGGACCGCCGGGGCGCGGGCGCGTACCTGGGGGACGAGCTGCAAGGCCCCGCCGAAGGTGACGACCGCGGCCATCAGCACATGGGCGCCGAAGGCCAGGTTCCCGGCGGTGTCGCCCGCGACAAGCCCTTGATCAGATTGGTGTTCAGGCGCCAGGCCTGGAAGTTCCCGGTGAGGGTCGAGGGGCCGTAGAAGCGGGCGATGTAGAAGAGGAACATCCCCTGGCCGATCACGGCCGCCGCGAACCACAGCCGAGCCGCGGCCTTCAGGGCCTCGTCGGCCATGGGCTTCGCCGCGCGCGACGGCGTCAGAATGGCGTTGGTCATCGAGGCTCCTCCACGTCGGGGGTCGGCGTGCGGTCAGATCGGTTCGCGACGGCGGCGCTGCCACACCGCCGCGGCGAGGAAGGCCGCGGCGACCGCCAGACCGGCCCAAAGGCCCGGCGTGCTCAGGAACCCGACGGGATCGAGTTGCGCCAGGCCGACTTGCGGAGGATGGGCGTGGCCGACCCCGCCCCGGGGATGGACGGTGAAGGCTTCCCAAAAGCCCCCCAGGCGATAGGCCAGCAGGGAAGCGAAGTTCGTGCTGTCGAAGGCGATCTTTTCGACCAGGCAGAGCGCGAGCGGCGGCAGGAAGGCCCACAGGAAGGTCGTGCGCCGCGCCCCGCCCGAGACCAGCATCAGCCAGCCGTAGATCGGCGCATACCACAGGGCAATCACGCCCAGGCCATAGAGCAGCACGAGCGACATCTGGAGGAGGGGCGGGGTCGACGGCGCCCCGACGCTCAGGCCGTTCGCGGCCAGGACGACCGCGCTCATCACCAGCATGACCAGCTGCGTGGCGATGACCGTCACGAACACGGCCAGCGGCAGGACGATGAGGGGAATGGCCGCCTTGGAAAGCACGGTCGTAAGGTCCGAAACCGGCAGCGACTTCCAGAACAGGATGCCGCGGTCGCGGCGCTCGTTGTGCAGGGCGCCCAGGCAATAGAAGATCGCGACGATGAATCCGGTCAGGATGATCGCCATCGCGGCGAAGTCGTAGGGTATGGCGACGATGGCCCCCTGCCTGGCCGGGTCGAGCGCCAGGAGCGCGCGGCGATTGTGCGGCAGGTTGACCGTGCTGATCGCGAACCCGAACAGGACCACGGCGGCGGCGATCAGCGGCGCGATATAGATCGAGCGGCTCTCCCACAACTCGCGCCGCACCGACCAGTAGAGGGGCCGGGTGGTCGACAGGGCCGCGGGCGGGCTCGCGCGCGGGTCCGGATCGGTTTCGGCCACGGTGTCCGATGGCGTGGTCATGCGGCGGCTCCCTGCGCTCCGGCGGCCTGGCCGCCGATGACGGCGACGAACAGATCGGCGATGCTGGGCGTGCGCGCCTCGCCGAGCACGGCGAGCCGGGCGCGGTCGACGGAGTCGAACAGCAGGAGGCTTCGGCCGAACACCTGGCGCTCATGAATCGGCCCAAGCGCCCGCGCCTCGGCGACATGCTCGGGGCCGGCCATCAGTTCGACATAGCGCGCCTCGAAATCCTCCATGCTGAAACTCAGCACGACGCGGCCGCGATCGATGAACATTACATCGGTGAGGATGTGCTGGATCTCCTCGACCTGATGGGTGGTTACGATGATGGTGCGGCGGCGATCGAAGTAGTCGTTCAGCAGGGAATCGTAGAATTGCTTGCGGTACAGCAGGTCGAGGCCGAGGGTCGGCTCGTCCAGCACCAGCAGTTTCGCGTCGATGGCCATGACCAGGGCGAGGTGCAGCTGGGTCACCATGCCCTTCGACAGTTCCCGCACCTTGCTGGCGCGCTTGATCGAGGTCTTGCCCAGAAACCGCTCCGCCTTCGCCCGATCGAACCTTGGATGCACCCCCGCGACATAGTCGAGCGCCTGGGAAACCCGCATCCAGCGGGGCAGCACGGCGACATCGGCGATGAAGCAGACGTCCCGCATCAGGTGGTCGCGCTCACGCCACGGATTGCGCCCGAGCACTTTCAGTTCGCCCTGATAGGGGGTGAGGCCGAGAATCGCGTTGAGCGCCGTGCTCTTGCCCGCGCCATTGGGGCCGATCAGCCCAAGGATGCGGCCCTCCTCGATGCGCAGATCGACGCCGTCGAGCGCGACGGTCGCGCCGAAGGTCTTGCGAAGGCCCAGGGCTTCTATGCACAGCATGGTCTCAGCGCTCCTCATGGGCCTTCGGCGGGGCGATCAGCAGGTCTCGCGGCGTCAGGCCGAGCCGCCGGATGGTGGCGTGGATCGCGGGCCATTGTTCGGCCAGGAACCTCTCCCGCTCGCCCCGCAGCAGGAGGTCGCGCGCGCCGGCGTTGATGAACAGGCCGAGGCCCCGTTTCTTCTCCACCAGCCCGTCATCGACCAGCTGTTGATAGCCCTTCAGGACGGTGAGCGGATTGACCCGGTATTCGGCCGCGACGTGGCGCACCGACGGCAGGGGATCGCCTTCCCCCAGCACCCCATCGAGGATCATGGCCACGACGCGGTCGCGCAGCTGGCGGTAGATCGGCTGGCTGTCGTTCCATTCGGGGTCCATGACCGGTTCCGGGCTGCGCTCGACGCGCCGAGATGGTGTTATAGTGAACCATAACACCAAACCCGATGCAAGTCTTTTTTCCGAACTCGGGCAAAACCCCCTTGGTTCCCGCGGGGGCTACGGCATGCACATCTCCTATTTCAGTGCGGGCGCGCTCCTGAAGGCCGGTCACGGAACACCTCTCCCGAAGCGAGAGGAGGGGCCCGCGCCCGATCTTGGGCGTGGGAGGGTGAGGGGTTACCCGCTATCCGATTTAGGCCCCCCACTTGCGTCAAGGCGCTGAAACACGGAGGGAAATCCCCCGGCGTCGTAACCCCTCACCCTCCCATGGCTTCGCCATGGGCCCCTCCCTCTCCCTTCGGGAGAGGTGTTCAAGAGG
>JACDGF010000151.1 GCA_013815405.1 Caulobacteraceae bacterium
GTTGGGGACCCCGCTGTACATCATCCCCTTGTATGAAAAGCTCTGGGCCAGATCGACCGGGACGCCGTCGACGATGACCTCCAGGCCGCCCGTCAGCTGGACGTCGAGCCCCGTGGCGGTGACGATGATGTCGGCGTCGAGCGCCCGGCCCGACGTCAGCTTGACGCCGGCCCTGGTGAAGGTTTCGATCCGGTCGGTCACCACCGACGCGGTCCCGGCCTTGAGCGCCTCGAACAGGTCCGCGTCCGGAACCAGGCACAGCCGCTGGTCCCAGGGATTGTAGGTCGGGGTGAAGTGGGTCGCGACGTCGTAGTCCGCGCCCAGTTGCTGGCGGACCAAGCCCAGGAGCGCGGCCTTGGTCTTTTCCGGCCGTTTGCGCGCGAGGTTGAAGAACCACATCTGGAAGAGGACGTTGCGCCACCGCGCGATGTCATAGGCGAGCTTGGCGGGCAGGAGGGTGCGCAACCGGTTGGCGAAGCCGTCCTCCGCCGGCCTCGAGACCACATAGGTGGGCGAGCGCTGAAGCATCGTCACATGGGCCGCGCGCTCCGCCATGGCCGGGACCAGGGTCACCGCCGTCGCCCCGCTGCCGATCACCACCACCCGTTTGCCGGCATAGTCCAGGTCTTCGGGCCAGTGCTGGGGATGGACGATCGGTCCCCCGAACGACTCTTCGCCGGGGAAGGGCGGTCGATAGCCCTGGGCATAGTTGTAGTAGCCCGCGCACATGTGCAGGAAGTTGCAGGTGACCCGCTCGGGCGCGCGTTCCGCGCCGCGTTCGTAGTCCACCGTCCAGCGCGACGAGCCGGAGTCCCACGAGGCGCGTTTCACCTGGCGCCCGAAGCGGATGCGCCGGTCGATCCCGTAAAACCTGGCCGTCTCGCGCAGATAGTCCAGGATGGCGGGCCCGTCGGCGATCGCCTTGGCCTGCCGCCAGGGCCGGAACGAAAAGCCCAGGGTGTACATGTCCGAATCCGACCGCACGCCGGGATAACGGAAGAGGTCCCAGGTTCCACCGATCGCCTCGCGCCCCTCGAAGATCGCATAGGTCCGCCCAGGGCTGCGGGTCTGAAGGTAATATCCGGCGCCGATGCCCGATATTCCGGCGCCGACCACCAGGACGTCGAAGTGCTCCATCTCCATGACCTTCTCCTCGAGCCGGCCTCGGCTCGACCCGCGTTATTACCATGAAGGAACGGGATTCAGCTTGGCAAGCCCGCATGCCGGGAACGCCTTGGCCTTTCGCTTCGTTGAGCTGAGAGTTTTCGTGGGAGCGGGCGTCAATGGCCAAGCTTCGTCGCCTCTCGATCATCGCCGCGGTGATCTTCGTCGCCGCCCCCGCGAGCCACGCCCACTCACGTCCGCGCCTCGGAAAGCTCCTCGCGGCCCGCCACGGCGCCCCGGTTCGGCCCACGCGGAGCTGGTCTTTGGATCTGTCCGGCGCCCGCGGTTCGATCGATCGGCCGTACGCCGACATCGCCGCGGCGCGCGACGAGGGCCGCTTGCGGACAGCAGTGGACTACAGGTTCGCCCCGAACGGCATGGTGGGTTCGGTGGGGTACCGTCACATCGCCGACAGCCGCCTGATCGACGTGCACGAGGTGAACCGCGCCGCCTCGACCCAGTTCGGCCTCCCCGACAGCACCCTCGGCGCAACCCTCAGCTACACCTTCGATCGCTAGGGCGGTCCGGCCGGAGAGCCGTCCAGCAAGAGCGTTGGCCGTTTCCTGGCCGGCGCGAGGCAGGGCTTTGGCCGTCCCGAGGCCGCCGGATGGCAGGCGCGGGGCAGGTGGTTGGCAGTTTTCTGGCAGTCTTCTGGCAGGTCGATGGCTGCCGAAGGGCCGCCAAAGGCCGGTCGTGCGCCTTGCGCCGCACGGGAAAGACCAGCACTTTCAATGGGCGCCCGTAAGCTCGGAGGTCTTCGTCGATGGCCCGGCCGGGCGAGGCTTCCGGGGAACGCGGCATCGGCATTGGTTTCCTCCGATGGGCCTGGACGATCGCGCATGGCCTACAACGTTTGGATTGCATATTGCAATTTTCCGGCGCGGCTGTCAAGCTAGGCTCTCGACAGTCTCGTCGTCATCGACCGCGAGCCCGGGGGCGGTGGAAAGGGCGCCAAGGATGGCGTAGCGGGCGCATTGTCGTGCGAGTGGAGACGACGTTCGAACGAATAGGCGCGCCCAATACCCTTAGTGCAATTTATTGGAGTGGACCCCTGAAATGAGACGGGGAAAATAGGGGACAGTTCTCGATGGAGAGGGAACGATGTCCGAGTACCACCGGAGTTTTAGTTTGGAGTTCAAGCGCGAAGCGCTGGCGCGGCTCGCCGCCGGTGAGCTGGTGTCGAGGCTGGCGGCGGAGTTCGGGGTTCACCGCCAGCTGATCTACAAGTGGAAGGATGCCGAGCGGACGGGGGCGCTGGGCCGGCGGCGTGGTCCGCCGACGAAGGCGGAGGCTCTGGCGCGCCAGGCTGGCCTTGCTGAGGCGAACGCGTTGGGGCTGACGCGGCATAGGATTGCCGAGTTGGAGCGCAAGATCGGCCAGCAAGCGGTGGAGCTGGATTTTTTTCGAGGAGCCTTGCGGCGTATCGAGGCGTCACGGCGGGCGAGCGAAGAGCCTGGCGTGACGGGGTCTTCGCCCAGATCCAGGCGATGACCGGTCCACAAGGCGGAGCACGGATCGAGCCTCTGTGCCTGGCCGCCGGCGTCAGCCGGGCGAGCTTCTACCGAGGTTGGGCGCAGACCGAGCCTGACCTGGAAGAGATGGCCGTTCGCGACGCCATCCAACGGCTGGCGCTGAGCCACAGGTATTACGGCTATCGGCGCATTGGCGCCTTGCTGCGGCGCGAAGGCTGGGCCGTCAACGCCAAGCGGGTCCTGCGTCTCATGAGGGACGACAATCTCTTGTGCCTGCGGCGCAAGGCCTATGTCCCGGCCACCACCGACTCCAACCACGGCTGGCGCGTCTATCCCAACCTGGCGCGCCGGATGGTTCCCATGGCGCCCGACCGGCTGTGGGTCGCCGACATCACCTACATCCGCCTGGAGCGGGCCTTCGTCTATCTAGCGATCGTCCTGGACGCGTTCAGCCGCAAGGTCGTGGGCTGGGCCCTGGCCGACCATCTGGCCGCGAGCCTGGCTCTGGAGGCGCTGAACATGGCGCTGGCCAGCCGAAAGCCGCCCCCTGGCGAACTCGTCCACCACTCCGATCGCGGCGTGCAATATGCCTGCGCCGACTACACCCGAGCCCTGGAGGACGCCGGCGTGATCCCCAGCATGAGCCGCGGCGGCTGTCCTTACGACAACGCCAAGGCCGAGAGCTTCATGAAGACCCTCAAGACCGAGGAGGTGGACGGATCAGCTTACCGCGATCTGGCTCACGCCCGCGCCCAGGTGGGCGACTTCATCGAGCAGGTCTACAATCGCACCCGGCTGCACTCGTCGCTGGACTACCTGTCGCCTGTGGAGTTCGAAGAAGCCCGGCCGTGGACGGCGATCCCGCCGCCCAACGCCGCTACTACAACCGCTGTCACCTAATTATGCTGTCTCATCGAAGGGGTGCAGTCCATTATCCTGTCCCCATTTTTACGTGGAGACTCGCATGAGAAACGGCGCACGGCCGCTGGCCCCCTCCACCCCTTCGGGGTCCCCCTCCCCCAAGGGGGGAGGAGAGAGGAAACAGAAACGTTCTCTTCCCCCCTTGGGGGAAGTACCGGCGAAGCCGGGGAAGGGGGCCGCGCCGCCACCCAATTCAAGAGAATGTGAATCCTGTAGCTCCCTACGGGAGACGTGTTGGCGGGCGTACCGGCCGCGCTCAAGCCATCATCGCCCTCGGCCCGGCCAGCATCGCGGGATGCGGGCGCCAAGCCTCGGGACTGTAGCCGGTGTGCCCGGCCGTCGCCGGAGCCATGGACGCCATCGCCTGGGCCAGCAGGCCGGCGGTGACGGTGATGTTCGAGCCGCCATGGCCGTCCGAGGCGACGGCGAAGGCGGCGCCGCCGTAGTCGCCGGAAAGCTGCAGGGTGGCGATGGTCTGGCCGCCGTTCTTCACCACCAGTTGGTCCCCGGCCTGCAGAGTGGCGCTGTCGGCGGCCAAGCCCAGCAGGTCGATCGTATCGCCCGCCGCGAAGCCGGCGATGGTCGCGGCGAAGTCGGCGGCGTCGCCCAGCTTGAGAGTGCCGCCCACCCCGTTGAAGGTCGAGGTCAAGGAGGCCGACGCTGAGGCTTCCACTTTCAAGATCGCTCTGGCGTTCACCTGCAGGCCCCCATTGCCACTGATCGCCTGGGTCAGGTCCAGCGTTCTGGAGGCGGCCACGATGAATCCCGCATCGGCGATGGCCACATCGATCACGCCTCGGCCCCGGATCACCCCGTCGTTAGCGAGCGCGCCCGCCGCGAAGGTCCCGCCACCCAGGACCAGCAAACCCGAATTGGTCATCGACAGGGTCGAGGCCCAGTCGCGGCTCGCGAGGAGTTTCAGCGTCCCGGCCGCGCCGATCGTAGTCAGGGTCGACTCGATGGCGACTGCTTGGCCCGAGGAACTGAAACCCTGGAAGACCGAGCCCACGCCACTCAAGGTAATGACGGCGTCATCGGTGGCCAAGGCCTCGCTTTGTCCGAGGGCCAACGTTGAATTGGCCTCGACTTCATAGCGGCCACCCGTCAGCGTTCCACCGATAAAATTAGTGAATACAGGTGAATACAGATGAAGTGAGTCGCCGTTCGACGCGGTTACCGTGCCTTGATTGGTAAATTCTCTTGCGCTAATTTGAAGTATAGGGCCAGTATCGACCTTGTTATCATCAGCGTTTATCGTTCCACGATTTACAATGTTTGCGCCATCAATAATAACTGGGCTGCAGGCATGGTTAATTGTCAGTTTACTTCCCAAAATAAGAGTGGTTCCAGTTTCAAAATCAGCAAAAAAATTGCAACCTCTCAAATTTACTGTAGCAGTGTCCAATGTTTGCGTGCCGTGGAATTCAAGCTGACCTTGGTGAAACATATTTAGAGTGCCTGGACCCGTCCCGTCACGGCCAGTCAGGATCAACCCATCGGGTCCAATATTGAGATTCGAGCTAGCGCGCTTCATGTTGAGCGCGCCAGCGCAGGTGACGCCGTCCAGCGTCCCATTTCCCCAGATGAATTTTCCTCCCTCGGCGCGCAGTGTTCCACCGCTGATTGTCGAGCCAAAGCCAAGAAACAACTGACCAGATTTCAGGGTTAGGCTCGCATCCAGGTTCAATACGGCCCCTTGGTCCAACAAGACTGTGGCCCCCGCGTCATTCAAAGTCAGGGACCCTCACCGTCTCGGCGGAGGACAGGGTGACGGTGTAGGTTCCCGGCGCGTCGATGACCGCGCGATTGCCCGCGCCCGGAACGGCGCCGCCGCTCCAATCGGCGCCATCGGCGAAATCGCCGCCGGCCGAATTGATCCAGTGGATCGGTTTCATTGTCGCCCCGCGCTTGCGTTCCGCCGCTAGCCGCGGCGCTGATCACTCTATACCACCTTGCGGCAGGCCGCCCCGCGAAACGCCGCATCAGCCCGGAAACCCGCCCGCGCGGCTGAGCGCGGAGACCGGGGGTTTGCCGATCTTGTCGCCGATCCAGCGGGCGGTCTCGATCAGCCCGCCCACGTCAAGCCCCGTCTCGAAGCCGGCGCGGTGGAGCATGTAGGCGAGATCCTCGGTGGCGATGTTGCCGGTGGCGGCGGGGGCGAAGGGGCAGCCGCCCAGGCCGCCGCAGCTGGCGTCCAGGACCATGACCCCGGCCTCGACGCTGGCGAAGGCGTTGGCCAGGCCCGTGCCGCGAGTGTCGTGGAAGTGCATGCGCAGGCGGGCCTCGGGGGCGGCGGCGCGCGCCGCCTCGATCGCGGCCTTCACGGCCCACGGGTCGGCGACGCCGATGGTGTCGCCCAGCGCGATCTCGCCGATGCCCAGCGC
>JACDGF010000152.1 GCA_013815405.1 Caulobacteraceae bacterium
CTGGTGGACGGCGACGGAAAGAAGACCATGGCCAGGCTCGCCGACGCCGCCGGCGAGATGCGGGGCGCGGCCAAGGACCTGCGCGGCATCATGGCCGGCCTCCAGGGCCCCGCCACCGATTTCGCCACCAACGGGCTGCCGGAATTGAGCGGCGCCATCAACACCATGCAGCGCACCCTCGACCATCTGGACCAGGTCGTCGGCGAGGTGCAGGCCAACCCCCGCGGCCTGGTCGGCAAGCCGCGGGCCAAGGAAATCGAGTTGCAGCCATGAGCGCCACGCCCTTCCTCGCCCGAACCCTCCCCGTCGCGGTCCTGGCGGGCTTGCTCGCCGGTTGCATCTCCCTGCTGCCCAAAAGCAAGCCGGCCCAGCTCTATCGCTTCGGCGGCGCTCCGGCGCCCATCACCGCGCCGGGGGCCCTGGACCCGGGCCGGTTCGCCGTGCAGGCCGTTCCCACCAGCTTCGACCGCGCCTCGGCCGGCGACGCCATTCTGACCATCACCGGCGACGAGGCCGCCTATATCGCCGGCTCGCGCTGGGTGAGTTCGGCCACGTCCCTCTTCGACGCCGCCGTGACCCGCGCCTTCGACGCCGACAGGGGCCCGGCCAGGCTCATCGCCCGGGGCGAGGCGGTGCGCCCGGCCTATCTGCTGAAGCTCGACGTGCGCGCCTTCGAGGCCCGCTACGACCAGGGCGCCGCGGCCCCCCCCACCGTCGTGGTCGAAGTCTACGCCGCCCTGAGCAAGGCCAGCGACCGCACCCTGGCCGGCGAGCGCATCTTCCAGGCCAAGGTCCGCGCCGCCGAAAACCGCGCCGGCGCGATCACCCAGGCCTTCGACCAGGCCACCGCCAAGGTGCTGGGGGACCTCGTCGCCTGGGTCGATGGGAGAGGGGCGGGTTAAGCGTAGCTGGGGCCCTCGGCCTCAACTCCCTCCGCCCTTGCCCTTCCCCCGCTCGCGCCCGCCTGTCTTGGCGAATTTGCGGATGATCCGCGCCAGGCTGCGCTCGTGCACCGCCGCCGCTGCTTCCCCCGCCGGAAACCAGCGCGTCACGCGTTGCGCCTTTTCGGGCCAGTCGGCCCGCTGATCCAGCACCTCCAGGGCGAACACCTTGACCTTGCACGCCATGCCCAGGCCCGACTTGAGGAATTTGACATAGGCGTAGGCGCCCAGGGGCGACTTGGCCATCCGGCCAGTCACCCCGGCCTCCTCCATGGCCTCCCGCCCCGCGGCGGCCGACGGCGAGGCGCCCTTCATCGGCCAGCCCTTGGGGATCACCCAACGGCCGGTCTCCCGCGACGTGACCAGGAGGATCTCCAGATCCGGCGAGCGGCGAAAAGGCAGGGCGGCGTACTGCCGCGCCGACTTGCCGACCAGCTCCACGTCGCCGGCGGGGGCCGCGGGCTTTTTCAGGCGGCGCCTCCCTCCTCCAGCCCCCGTGAACGCTTGGCCGCCGTCAGCGTGTTTTGCAACAGGCACGCCACCGTCATCGGGCCCACGCCGCCGGGAACCGGCGTGATCCACCCGGCCACCGCCAGCGCCTCCTCGAAGGCGACGTCGCCGACCACCCGGGTCCTGCCTTGCGCCGCCTTGGCCGGATCGCGGGAAGGGACGCGGTTGACCCCGACGTCGATCACCGCCGCGCCCGGCTTGATCCAGTCCCCGCGCACCATGCCCGGCCGCCCGACCGCCGCGACCAGGATGTCTCCTTGGCGGCAGACGTCGGGAAGGTCGCGGGTCCTGGAATGGGCGATGGTCACGGTGCAGTCGGCGCCCAGCAGGAGCTGGGCCGCCGGGCGGCCCACCAGCACCGACCGGCCGACCACAACCGCGTGACGTCCGGCCAGTTCCCCGAGGGTCTCGCGCAGCAGGATGAGGCAGCCGAGCGGCGTGCAAGGCCTCAAGCCCGGACGCCCGGACGCCAGGCGGCCGGCGTTGACCACGCCGAGGCCATCGACGTCCTTGTCCGGATCGATCGCCTCCAGCACCACGCCGGCGTCCACGTGGGGCGGCAGCGGCAGCTGGACGAGGATGCCATGGACGGTGGGGTCGGCGCCCAGCGCCCGCACCAGGGCCATGATCTCGCCTTGCGGCGTGCCGGCGGCTAGCCGGTGGGTCGCCGAATGCATGCCCGCCGCCAGGGTCTCCTGACCCTTGGAGCGCACATAGATCGCGCTGGCCGGATCGTCCCCCACCAGCACCACCGCCAGACCCGGTTGGAGGCCATGCTCGACCTTCAGCCGCGCCACCGCCTCGGCCACGCGCCCGCGCAACGCCTGGGCGTGGAGCTTGCCGTCGATGATGAGGGCTCGGGTCAAACGCGACTCACGAATATCCAACGCCCTTGCGCCTAGCGTTTCAGCCCGCGCCGGGCAATTGAGGCGCGGCGGTCCCGGCATTTTCCATGTCCAACGTTGACGGTCATCCGTCCGCCAGCCAATCTCTTTCATGGGCTTGGTGAACCGCGCTGCGCCGAACGTCGGCACGGGCCGGCAAATCGGAGCGAGCGGGATGCCTGTTTGGTTGATCGATGGCAGTGTCGAGGCGGTCCAATCCAGGCGGACGAGGGGCAAGTACACACTTTACGACAGCATCCGTTTCAAGCAGCGCGACGGGGCGGAGCAGACGGTGATGAAGGTTTCCGCGGCGGGCGGGGTCGCCAAAGCGCTCCAGCCTGGCGCGACCGGCCGCTTCTACCTGTCCAGGGTGGTAGACCAGACGGGCATTCACGGACTAAGACTAGACAATGGCGTGTCCGCCTATGATCACTTTCACAACCTGGAGCTGATGCTGCTGATCGCCGTCGGGGGCGGCTTCTTCATGCTGGTCATCGGGCTCAGCGGCGTTTCGGGCTTCATGATCACTCCCGTCATTTTCGGAGGCTTGGCCGCGCTGGCCTATTTTTTCTTCCGCCGAGCACGCATGGAGGGCCGCCGACAGTATGATGAGGATGCGATCGGCGCGCCTTCCGCGCCGCGGCGGGATTCCTGACGGCCTCGAAGGCGCTGCTTTGAAGCGACCAGACCGACTTCGCCCGATATCTCGCGCCTCATCCAGATCGGCCGCGGCGCTTTTCAGTCGAGCGTCCGGCGGCGACGCCGGTCGGCCCGCGCCCACGGGGTTCGAAGCGCGAGCCGACGCCTGGCGGCCGACACTCTCGAGGCCGAGACAGCTGCCTTTCACCTGAGCGGAGTTCCGCGCGGCTGGCGGCCCGATTGACACGGCGGCGGGCGGCGTATCCATTTGCCGCCTCGGGGCGGGCGCCGAACAGGCCCGTTCTCGGCAGGGGTTCGAGCCTGGGAGGGCAGCTTGACGACCATCAGCTGGAAAGTGGACGCCGACGGCGGTTGGGGGAACGCCGGCAACTGGAGCCTGGGACGGCTTCCCAACTCCGCCGACGACGTGGTCATCGACACCGTCCATTTCCACACGGTGACCCACGGCTCGGGCACGCATACCGTCCACAGCCTCGCCGTCGGCAACGACGATTTCGTGGTCTCGGGCGGGTTGCTGATCGTCGACACGACGTCGAGCTTCGCCAACCGGCTGACGGTGTCGGGCGGGAACCTGGCCCTGAAGGGCGCCGCCGCGACGGGGAGTTTCGATCAGGCCGACGGCACGGTCTCCGGCGCGGGGACCTTGACCGTGTCCGGCGCCGCGAACTTCACCTCGACCCTCCTGCAGACCGGCGGCGGCAGGACGGTGCTCGAGGGCGCCTCCAACTTCAGCGGCGCCACATTCGGCGTGGATGGCGGCCGCGTCCTGGAGAACAAGGGCGTGTTCACCCTGACGGGGTTTGGGGATGTCGAGTTGGGCCACAACCCCTTCGGCCTCACCCAGGGCGGCGGGACGCTGAAGAATGACGCCGGCGGAATCATCAACATCACGGGCTTCAACGGCATTTTCGGGAGTTCCGGCGTCACCAGCTTCATCAACGCCGGGACGCTCGAAAAGACGGTCAACGCCGCCTCGGCGGTCATCAATGTCGCCTTGAGCAACACCGGCGCGGTCTCGGTGCAGAGCGGCAGGCTGGTATTCGCGAACGCCTTCATCAACAGCGGGCCGGGAACGGCCACGGTCTCTTCGGGCGCGACGCTTTTCCTAGCGGGCGGCGGATCATCGAGCGCCACCGCCTTGACCGTGGCCTCGGGCGGGAGCCTCGAGTTCGCGGACGGGACGTTCGGCCTTGGCGCCGGGACCATCGGCGGGACGACCCGGGTGACCGGAGGCGGCCTGGATATCGGCGGCGTCACCAAGCTGGGCGCTCTTGTTCAGCACGAAAGCACGGTGTCGGGCGCCGGAGCCCTGACGGTGACCGGCCCGGCCGCCTTCACCTTGGATCTCGCGCACATCGGCGAGGGTTCGACGGTGCTAAAGGGCGCCTCCACCTTCGACGGGGCCGTCTTCGGCGTGGACGGCGGCCGCACCCTGGAGAATCAGGGCACATTCACCTTGATGGGGTCTGGAATGATCGAGCTGGGCTTCAACCCCCTCGGCTCCACTTCTGGAGGTGGCGTCCTGAAGAACGACGCCGGCGGGACCATCGATATTCAGGGCGCCAATCGGATCGCGGTCTTCGACGTCGGCCTGGGCGCCAGCTTCATCAACGCCGGCACGCTGAAGAAGACGGGGGCCGACACCGCAGTCATCAGCGTCCCCTTCACCGATACCGGGACGGTGTCGATCGCCAACGGAGACCTCCGGTTCCTGGGCGCGGGCAACAGCTTCGCCGGCTTGGTGAACGGGGCCGGAAGGCTCACCCTTGGGGTCGGCACGCACGACCTGAACCAGGGCGCGAGCCTCACGGTCGTCAACTGGTCAATTTCAACCGGGGCGGTGGTGACGATCAATGAGGATCTCGCCTATGCCGGCGCCTTCTCCCAATTCGATGGCACCACCCTGACGGTCACCGGCGGAAATAATCTGAGCTTGACCGCTCAGTCGAGCCTCGCCGGGACAGTGAACGGGGCCGGGACGGTCCAGCTTTCGGCGACCACCCTGAACAGCCTGGGCGGCCGCCTGACCCTCGGCGGCAGGGCCACCCTGAACGATGTCGGCGCGGTGGATCAGGCCGGCGACATCACCATCGGGGGCACCGGCTCCACCGGCGCCACCCTCATCATCGCGGCGGGCGCCACCTACACGATGCTCAACGACAGCGACATCGCGCGCGGCAATTCGAACAAATCGAGCCTTCAGAACAGCGGTTTGCTGATCAAGTCCGGGGGTACGGCCACCAGCGTCATCGCCGTGCAGATCACCGACACCGGGGCCATCAAGGTGGAGGACGGCACGCTCGACCTCACCCGCGCGATCAAGGGCGGCGGCACGATGGCGGTGGACGCCGGCGCAACCCTCGAAGTGGACGCTTCGGCGTCCGCCGGCCTGGATGTCACCTTCAACGGCGCGGACGCCACCCTTGCGCTCGGCGATCCGGCCAAGTTCGCCGCCACCATCCACCGCTTCGACCCCGGCGACACCATCGATCTGCTGGGGATCAAGGCCACCGCCGCCAAGCTGGGCCCCGGCGACACCCTGGTTATCACCAACGGCTCCAAGGCCGTCGCCACCCTGCAGCTGGCCGGGAACCACGCCAACGATGTCTTCGCCGTCGCCTCGGACGGCCAGGGCGGAACGAACATCACGATCGCCGCGCCCGGCCCGGTCCAGGTCCCCGGCCACCCGTTCATCGCGGCCATGGCCGGCTTCGGCGGCGGCGGCGGCCCGTCGCCGGCTTGGTTCGAATCGCCGGCGGAGGGTTTTCGCCACCTGTTCTGCGGGCCGACGGCGCGGATCGCCTGAAGGAGGATCAGTCGGCGCCGAAGAGGGCGTCGAACGGGTCGAGCTTGCCGGCTTCCACGTCGGCGACCTTGACCGCCGGATAGCCCACTTCCCCCGACGCGCTGGCCCGCCAGGCGCCGGCGATCAGGT
>JACDGF010000153.1 GCA_013815405.1 Caulobacteraceae bacterium
GCCGCCGGAATCCCGGCGCGCCGCGCCGCCCGGTGACCCTGGATGGCCTGCCTCCCCTGCGCGAGGCCATGGCCCAGGCCGGCCTCCTCGCCGACAAGCGCCTCGGCCAGCATTTCCTGCTGGACCTGAACATCTGCCGCAAGATCGCCCGCCTCGCCGCGCTCGCGGACGGAGAAACCGTGATCGAGGTGGGGCCGGGCCCCGGCGGCCTCACCCGCGCCCTGTTGGAGGCCGGCGCGCGGGTCGTGGCGGTAGAGAAGGACGCCCGTTTCCTGCCCCTCCTCGGCGACCTCGCCGACGCCGCGCTCGGTCGCCTCGCCGTCGTCCATGCCGACGCCCTGACCGTGGACGAGGTGGTGCTGGCCGGCCCCGGCGCGGCCATCGTGGCCAACCTGCCCTACAATGTCGGCGCCCCGCTTCTGATCAAATGGCTGACCGGCGCCTTTCGCCCCAAGGCCATGACCTTGATGTTCCAAAAGGAGGTGGCCGGGCGCATCACCGCGGCGCCGGGCGGCGGCGATTATGGCCGCCTAGGCGTCATCGCCCAGGCCCTGTGCACGGCCCGGACGCTGATGGACCTCCCCGCGCGCGCCTTCACCCCGCCCCCCAAGGTGGCCTCCACGGTGGTGCGGCTGGTTCCGCGCCCCGATCGCCCGGCCGACGAGATCATCGGCGCCCTTCAGACCGTGACCCGCGCGGCCTTCGGTCAGAGGCGCAAGATGCTCCGGTCCTCCCTGCGCGGCCTGGGCGGTGAGGCGCTCTGCGCGCTGGCGAGCATCGATCCCGACTCGCGCGCCGAAACCGTGCCGGTGGCGGGGTTTCTCGCCTTGGCTGAGGTTTGGTCGGCGATCAGGTAGAGGGCGATTCCTCAATCAACATCTTCGCCAATGCGCCGATCCACGGATTGCGCACACGCTTGAGGCGTTCGGCCCGGTAGATGGCCTCCAGTTGGGCGTAGGCGGTCTCGAAGTCGTCGTTGAGGATCACATAGTCGTAGTCTTCCCATCGGGCGATCTCGCCCTTGGCGCGGCCGAGGCGCCGGGCGATCACGTCCTCCGCGTCCTGGGCCCTGGAGTGGAGTCGCCCGGCCAGCTGCGTCATGGACGGCGGCAGGACGAAGACGCGCACGGTGTCGCCCCGCAGTCTTTGGGCGATGGCGCGGGCGCCTTGCCAGTCGATGTCGAAGAGGACGTCGCGGCCCTCGGCGAGGGCGGCCATGACCGGGGCGCGGGGGGTGCCGTAGCGATGTTCGTGGACCTCGGCCTGCTCCAGGAACGCTCCCTCCCGCGCCAGGCGCTCGAACTCGGCCGGCTCGATGAAACGGTATTCGCGGCCGTCGCGTTCGCCCGGCCGCGGCGCGCGGGTGGTGGAGGACACCGAAAGCTCGAGGCCCTGATGATCGGCGGTCAGCCGGCGCGCGAGAGAGGTCTTGCCGGCCCCCGAGGGGCTGGAGATCACCAGCAGCAGACCGCGCCGCTCGGATGCTGGCTCACCGGACACGGCGGGCCTGTTCGATGGCGCGCCAGCGGGCGACGTTCTTCTGGTGGGCCTCAAACAAGGCGGCGAAGACATGGCCGCCCATGCCGTCGGCGACGAAGTAGAGATCGTCCGTGGGCGCGGGGCGAAGGGCGGCGGCCAGGGACGCGCGGCCCGGATTGCCGATCGGCGTCGGGGGCAGGCCGGCGGCGAGATAGGTGTTGTAGCGCGTGGGTGACGCCAGTTCGGAAACCCGCAGGCCGTGGCCGAGGGGCTCGCCCCCGGTCAGGCCATAGATCACCGTTGGATCGCTCTCAAGGCGCATGCCCGTCTCGAGGCGATTGACGAACACCGCGGCGATCCGCGGGCGCTCGGCGGGCTTGGCGGTTTCCTTTTCCACCACCGAGGCGAGGATCACCGCCTGTTCGGCGGTTTGGTAGGGAAGCCCAGGGCGCCGGCCCCGCCAGAGCGTGGCCAGCAGGCTGTCGCGCGCCCGCATCATCCGCTCCATCACCGCGGCGCGCTCCTCTCCCCGCCCCACCTCATAGGTCTCCGGAAGAAGGCGCCCCTCAGGCGGCGCGGTCACCTCCCCGGACAGAAAATCAGCCCGGCGCAAGATATCGGCCGCGACCTTGGAGGTCACGCCTTCGGGAATGGTGACGAAGCGCCGAACCACCGCGCCGCGGCGGATCGCGTCCAGCACGCCGGCCAGAGGCTCGCCGGACCGGATTTCATAATCCCCGGCCTTCAGATGGCGCGCCGCGCCGGTCAACTGCGCCGCCACGATGAAGCCCAGTTCCGAGCGGATCACCCCGGCGCGCCTGAGGGCATGGGCGATGCCCGGGAGGCCGACGCCCGGGGCCAGCACCACCTCGCTCGATCGACCTCTCACGGCGACTAGGCCTGGCCCGTCGAAGCTCCACAAGGCCCACGCCACGGCCAATAGAACGCAGGCAAGGATTCCGAGGGGGATAATGGGGAGGCGGTTCGGCCGGCCCGCGGCCTTGACGGCCCGCGCGCGTCGAGGCCGGCGGCTCACGGCGCCGTCTTGAACACGACGCTGGCGTTGGTGCCGCCAAAGCCGAAGCTGTTGGACATGGCCACGCCGATCCTCATGGGACGGGCCGTGTTGGGAACGAGGTCGATGGCCGAGTCGACCGAGGGGTTGTCGAGGTTGATCGTCGGCGGGGCGATCTGATCGCGCAGGGCCAGGACGGTGAACCCCGCCTCGACGGCGCCGGCGGCGCCCAACAGATGGCCGATAGAGGATTTGGTCGACGACATGGCCGTGTTGGCGGCCGCGTTCCCGAACAGGCGCTCCACCGCCCTCAGCTCGATCTCGTCTCCCAGGGGCGTGGAGGTGCCGTGGGCGTTGATGTAGCCGATGTCGGCCGGATCGACCCCGGCCTGGGCCATGGCGGCCTTCATGGCCCGAAACCCCCCATCGCCGTCGTCGGCCGGGGCGGTGATGTGGAAGGCGTCGCCGGCCAGGCCATAGCCGATCACCTCGGCGGAGATTTTCGCGCCCCGGGCCTTGGCGTGCTCCAGCTCTTCCAGCACCAGCACGCCGGCGCCCTCTCCCATGACGAAGCCGTCGCGATCCGCGTCATAGGGCCGGGACGCGCGCGTCGGCGCATCGTTGAAGTGGGTGGACATGGCGCGGCAGGCGATGAAGCCGGCGATGCCGATCTTGCACACCGCCGCCTCCGCCCCGCCGGCGATCATCACGTCCGCGTCGCCGTGCTGGATCAGGCGCATGGCGTCGCCGACCGCATGGGCGCCGGTGGCGCAGGCGGTCACCACCGAATGGTTGGGGCCCTTGAAGTGGTGGCGGATCGAGACCTGGCCCGACGCCAGGTTGATCAGGGCCGACGGGATGAAGAAAGGACTGACCCGGCGCGGCCCCTTCTCATGGAGCTCGACGGCGGTGTCGGCGATGGTCGAGAGCCCGCCGATGCCCGAACCGATGTTGACCCCGGTGCGGACCCGGTCCTCTTCGTTTTGCGGCGTCCAGCCGGAATCGCGCACCGCCTCGTCGGCTGCGGCCATGGCGTAGAGGATGAAGTCGTCGACCCGGCGCTGTTCCTTGGGGCTCATTACCTGGTCAGGATCGAACGATTCGGAAACGTCCGGGCCGCCCCCGCCCCGCCCGTCCACGCGGGGGACTTCGCAGGCCACCTGACAGGCGTAGTCGGCCGGGTCGAAAGCGGTGATCCGCCCGGCGCCGGACCTGCCGGCGAGAATGCCCTTCCAGCTTGCCTCCACCCCCCAACCCAGGGGGGTGACCATGCCCAGCCCGGTGACGACGACGCGGCGCATCGGCGGCGTCAGGCGCCCAGCCGCTCTCCGATGAATTTCACCGCGTCGCCCACGGTCTGGATGTGTTCGGCGGCGTCGTCGGGGATCTCGATGTCGAACTCCTCCTCGAAGGCCATGACCAGTTCCACGTTATCCAGGCTGTCGGCGCCCAGGTCGTCGATGAAACTCGCCTTTTCGGTCACCTTCTCGGGATCGGCGTCCAGGTGTTCGATGACGATCTTGCGCACACGCTCGAGTATGTCGGACATTTAGGATCCAGTCCCTCTTTGTGGTCGGCGCCCGCGTGGCGGGGTTCCTTGACCCCCGGCCGCCTTAAGACTTTTCGTGACTTCTAGACGTCGCGCCCGGCGGCCTGGGCGCAGGCTGGTTCGATGTTGGTTTTTCCGCCTAGCATGTTCCTTTGAGGGACACTAGCGGCGCGAGCGCCACTCTTGGCCAGGGCCGATTCATCCCTTGCGCCGACGCTTGGCGTGCGGTCAACAGGGCGACCGGCGTTCGAGGCCGCCAGGTGGGAGGCTCACCATGACGATCCAGGCGGCGACGCCGCCGCAAGGGCGCGGGCCGGGCGGAGTCGCGCGCCGCCTTCTTGGCCATCGGGGGGTACGGGCGGCGGTGGTGCTTTGGGCGGCGGGCTATGTCGTCGTTCTCGCCCTGGCGCACGGGTCTCTGCCGTTCGACCGTCCGGCCATGGCCGCCCTCTCTTTCGCCGCGCAGATGGCGGAGCCCACCCTCGGCCTGATCGAGATATTCATCCTCATCGGGCTGGTGTTCCTGCTGACCCGGAAAAGGGTCATACCGGACATCGCCGCGCGGGCGCCGGACCGGGCCGTCGCCTGGCGCGAAACCCTTATGCTGCTTGGTTATGCGGCGGGCGGACAGGTCGGCGGCTGGATTCTGGGTCCCCTGCTGGGCTACCGCCCGTTCAGCTTCCATATCGCCGGAACCCTGGTCGGGTGCGCCGTGCCGCCCCGCCCCGGCGAAGTCTGGACCTGGGCGCTCTACAACTTCACGGTCTTCGCGGCCGTGCCCTACCTCGCGTTCCGGCGGCGCTATTCGGACACCCAGCTCAACTTGCGCTCGACCGACCGCGCGGGCGACCTTCGCCTGATCCTGATCGTCTGCACGGTGGAAAGCGCCGTCGAACTGGGTGCGTTCGGCAAGGCCCTGTTCGGCCTCACTCCCCGTCAGGTCCTGATGGGGGCGCCCTTGAGCTTCTTCGTCTTCTTCATCGGCACCGTGCTGCCGACGATGATCCTGATCTATGCGATCCTGCTGCCGCGCTACCTCAAGCTGACCGGCTCGACGGCCAGCACCGTCCTATTGGGCGGCCTGACCTACGCCGCCATGCATATCGTCGAGGGCTGGTCCTTGTTCGACTCGCCCAAGGACACGGCCCTGTCGCTCATCTTCGTACTGTTCACCTATTTTGGCCCAGGGATGATCAAGAGCGTCCTGACCCTGCGCACCGGCAACGCCTGGGTGCATGCGCTGGGCTATCACGCCATCGCTCCGCACACGATCGTCGACACGCCCCTGATGGTGAGAAGCTTCGGCATCGCGCCGAGCTGACGCCAACGAGCCGGCCTCAGATCATCGCCATGCCGCCGTTCACGTGCAGGGTCTGGCCGGTGACGTAGGCGCCCTCGTCGCTGGCCAGGTAGACGCAGGCCGCCGCCACGTCCGCGCCGGCGCCCAACCGCCCCAAGGGGATGGTGGCGAGGATCCCCGCCCTTTGGGCCTCGTTCAGCGCGCCGGTCATCGGGCTTTCGATGAAGCCTGGCGCGACGCAGTTCACAGTGACGCCCCGGCTCGCCACCTCACGGGCCAGGGCCTTGGAGAAGCCGATCATGCCGGCCTTGGACGCCGCGTAGTTGGCCTGGCCGGGATTGCCGGCCACCCCGACCACCGAGGTGATGCCGATGATGCGCCCGGCGCGGCGCTTCATCATGCCCCGCAGCACCGCGCGGGACAGCCGAAAATAACTCTCCAGATTGATTTTCAGGACCATCGCCCAGTCCTCGTCCTTCATCCGCAGCAACAGGCCGTCGCGGGTGATCCCGGCGTTGGCGACCAGGATGTCGAGGCCTCCCGCGGCCAGGCTTTCGGCCAGGGC
>JACDGF010000154.1 GCA_013815405.1 Caulobacteraceae bacterium
GAAATCCGCCGCCTGGCGCTCCAGGGCGCGGGCGGCGCGGGCGCGCAGGGCGGCGAGGTCGCCATCCTCCACGAAGAGGTCCATCGCCCCCTCGCCCAGGACCCGGGTTTCGTCGACCGTCCGGCCGCCCGCCGCCACAGCCTCGAGCGCCGGCGGGAGAGCCTCGTCGAGCGCGGCGCGGTCGCGGGCGACGAGGGTCAGGACGAGACGCATGGACCGATCACGGCTCTGGCTAGGCCCTTGTCGCGGCGCGGCGCCGCCTCACCCGCCCGCCCGCGGTTCCCGCCGCCGCACCGTAGAATCACCGTTGTTTACGGTCGATCGGGGTGGAAGCTCCGCTCGCGGGCGCGGAATCGGACCGGCCGACCCGAATCGTCCGGCCGGGAGACGGCTGTCGGCGGAAGGAGCGCGGAAAGGTCACGGGGGTCCTGACATGGCATGAAGCAAGAGCGCCGGGAGAACACATAGCGAACTTATTGCAAAATGTCAATATGCATGAGGCGGCTCGGCGCGCTTGGGGGTGCGGAGACAAATCTTGACGGTGGTCATCGCCCGTGGGTCGTGGTCGGCGCCGTTCCGCGTCCGGGCGTGGCTCCATGGCGCCGTTCCAGGCGGTCGGCGCCAGGTCGAGCCTGGCCGTGGGCGGAAGGCGTTCCGGCCGCCGTCGTTACCTGCCGGGTGCGGTTTCCGGCCGGATCGTATTTGTAGGTGACCGTGCTCCCGTCGGAATAGCTCGCGGTCGCCAAGCGCCCCAGGCCATCGTAGGTATAGGTCACCGTTCCGGCATGGGCGGCCCCGGCCAAGGCCGATGGAGCCGCGATCACCAGGGACCTTCGGGCCAACGTACGGTGCGAGACTGTCATCGGCTTTCCCCTTTCCGATCCATGACCGAAACCCCACCGCGACAATTGACCATCGCGGAGGTTTTGCAATAGGTTTTCTTGGCGCGCCCGGCGGCGTCGGGCGCTGGGGATGGGGTTATGACGGCTGTCGACAGGCCGGCCGGTTGGCCTTGGAGACTCGGGTTCGCCCGACGGCTCGGACCCGCCTGGGCTCTGGTCCTGGCGCTCCTCGCGACCGGCGGCGCCGAACCGGCGGCGGCCCAGTCGATACCGATACCGGTCGTCAAGATCGGCGCCACATCCTTGGTCCCGCCGGCCACGGCCCTCACGCACTTCGGCAATCAGGCCAGTCCAAGTCCGCCGGCGACGCGCGATCCCCTGGTGCGGGCGCTGGCCCGCTCGCTCCACTACGACATCGACGTGATCTTCGAGCATGTGCGCGACCACGTCGAGTTCACGCCCATGTACGGCCTGCAGAAAGGGGCGCGGGGAGTCATCCTCGATGGCAATGGCACGGCTTTCGACCAAGCGTATTTCCTGGTCGAGATGCTGCGCGAGGCCGATAACATCAATTGCCCAGGCGGGGTCGGCGCCGGCTGCGGCTATATTCCCAAGTACCGCCTGGGCCAGATCACCCTGAGCGGGAGCGACTTCGCTTCGTGGTTCGGCGTGGCCACGAACGCCGCGGTGGCCACCCATGTTCTGGCCGATGGGGGTATTCCAGCCGTCGTGACCGGTTCCGGGGCGAACTTCAGCGTCACCATGAGCCATATTTGGGTCTTGGCCACCATCGGCGGCGCGACCTATGTCTTCGACCCGAGCTACAAGCCCCATACCACGCTCCCCGGCATCGGCCAGGCGGCGATCACGAGCGCGATGAACTACAGCGCCAGCACTCTCTACAACGCCGGGGCCGGTTCGGCCACGACGACCCCGACCTCGGTGCAGGGGTTCAGCGGCACGGGATTCAGGGCCCAACTCGACCGCGATCGGAGCAGTCTGGAGACCTATCTCACCGATCCGGCCAACGGCTTGGTCGGGGCGAAGATCGACGCCCTGGTCGGCCACCGCGTCATCGTTGCGCATGACGCCGGCGCGGAGAACCGCCGGACCACCCTGCCCTATGCCGTGACCCAGGATCGGACCTGGGCGGGGCAGATTCCGGACGCCTATCGCACGGCGCTGACCGTATCGATGACGACCTGGACGGGGTCGACAAAATTCTACGCCGACGACATCTATGGCGAGCCGCTCGCCTTCTTCTATCCGAACACTTCTCCACCGAGCGCGCCGCCCATCGCCCTGAGCGGCTCATCGGGACTGCACGATTGCGATTGGTACCGGGACAATGCTCCGGCCTTGTCTTCGCCGATCAACTTTTCGGTCGCGATCGTCCATCCCTATCCCACCAACTTCATGGACCGAACGGTGGCGAAGCGGCTGACCTGGCGGCAGTGCGCGTCGGGGCGGGTCGTGTTCACCAACCACTGGGGCAATGTCGGCGCCAAGGCCGCCGAGCTGATGCGCCAGGCGACGTCTCTGCTGACTTACAGCAGCCACAACAAGGACACGCCGATCGGGCCGCTGCTGGAATCGGTGGCGGCCGGATATTCGAACTATCTGGGCCTCGCCGGGCAATATCAGAGCGGGCTCTATCAGCTTCACGATCTGATCGGCATCCATCAGCTGGACGACGCCGACGTAGCCACGACCTCGACCGCCGGCGGCGGAGGAAGCTACAGCTATAGCTCCCGGCAGGAAATGCTGACCATGGACTTCGAGGCCGGGGTCAGCGTCAATCCCGTCGACACCTTCAGCGCCAGCCGGCGTCTGGCCCTGGCCGGCGTCGCGGTCGGCGGATTGGCGGTGGCGGAAAGCGCCGGCGCGCGCGACGAATCCGACGGCGTCCGCGACGTGACGGCCCTGACCCTGTTCACCAGCCAGGGACCCGCCCTCTACTATCTCGCCACACCGTCCACATGGACCAACATCAAATCCCAGCTCCAGAACTATTCGAACTATCCCGCCGGCGCGGCCCTTCCGGTCTTCGACGCCTACGTCGCCGCCGGCTATTCCCTGTTCCTGCCCCGCGAGGGCGGCCTCACCCAGCAGGGCTTCTCGGTCGCCCAGGGCGGTTTTACGAGAACGAGCAATCTGTTGGACACCTTCGGCTATCTCGCCGACAACGGCCAGACGGTGCCGGCCCAGGCCTTCCGGCGCGCCGTGGCCTATGCCTTCGATCCGGCGACCGGCAGCGGGGCCTATGTCATCTACGATCCGCGCCGGCGCGGGGCGTCCAAGGGCGGCATGGATGTCGCCGTCGCCGCCGACCAGCAGCTGGCGGCGATGCTTCGCGGGCCCGACGCGCCCAAACCGACCAGCGTGGACATCGCCGCCACCGAATTCACGGTCGATGGCCAGACCGGCTATGCATCCTACGCGCCGCCGCCCGACCTCACCGACGGCGTGGGACCCTTCCCCAGGACCCTGTCACTGCAGCGCCGATACGATCCGGCCGATCCTTCCGATCATGGTTTCGGCGAGGGGTGGCGGCACAATTGGGACCACTCCGTCTCCTGGACCAACGACGGCATGGCCGCGCTCGGCCGGTCGGGAGGCTTCGGCGCGGCGGCCGCCCTGGTCACGATCCAGGCGGTCATGGACCTCGCGCCGAACGGCGATCCGGGGCATCTGCTGGCGTCGGCGGTCGCCCAGCAATGGTTCGCCGACCAGACGATCAACAATGTCGCCGCCGTGAGCGCCGGCTTCGGGGCGAAGGAGGCCTTCTTCAAGCGCCAGCCCGTGACCGGCGAGACGCCGGCGAACGCCTATTATGTGAGCGCGTCCGGCGACGGTTCGGCCCTGACCCAGACCGGCCAGCCCTCCGACAGCCTGATCAATCGGCGAACCTATTACGGTCTCGGCTTCGCCTCTGTCGGCCGCGACGGCGATGCGCGAACCTATGGCTATGTGGCGCCGCCGAATTTCGTCCCCGACCCCTGGGAGCCGTTCAGCATCGCCTATGAGGTCCGCAAGACCCTGCACATGACCAACTGGACCTTTCCGGACGGCATGGTCCTCACCTCGACCTTCACCTGGCTCGGCGATCCCGGCGATACGATCGCGCTGGGCGCCGTGACCAACAGCTTCGGATCCAGACTTTTCCAGAAGGGTTACGTCGGCGGCCAAAGGGTCCGCGACGCCTGCGGAGGCCCAGGCTCCTTCACGCCGGGACAGGCGAACTACGCGAATTCATCGAACCAGCAAGTGTTCTACAACCTCTCGCTCGCGACCCTGGCGGTCGTCGGCTGCCCGGGCGATCCGACCGTGATCAGCACCTTCGAGCCGACGCTGGATTCGTTCGCCGAGCCGGTCGGGTCGCAATGGTCCTATGCCTACGGCTCGATCACGCCGACCTATGTCATGACTTCCGAGACGGCCAGCCTGCCCAATCCGGTGCGGCTGACGACGCTTTACCGGCCTTCGGCGCCCCCGCCGGCGGGACTTCCCACCGTCGCCCTCACCTATGACATCGACGGCCAGACTGAGACCATCACCAATGCCGCGGGGAACGCCTACACCTTCTTCTCCTCGCCGTTCCGGGGCGAGCGGCGGACGCCGCTGGGCTTTTCGACCGTCACCAACTTCGACGAATACGGCCGCGCTGTCCTGAAGGCCGATCCCCTCGGCCGCCGGACGTCCATGGCCTACGACGGTCGCGACCGGCTGATCCTGACCACCCGGCCCGAGGGCGATTCGACCGCCCTGACCTACGACGTTCGCTCCAACCAGCTCACCGCCACCCAGAACGCCAAGCCCGGCAGCGGCCTGGCGCCGCTCACAACCTCCTCGAAATACCTCGAGGGACCCACCGTGGGATCCTGCGTTCATCCCGTATTTTGCAACAAGCCGTCATCCGCGACCGACGCGCGGGGCCATGTCACCAACTATGCCTGGGTCGCGGTCACCGGAAAGCTTCGGCAGATTCTCAAGCCCGCCGACGACGCGGGCGTGCGCCCGCAGACCGACGTGGCCTACGCCCTGTTCAGGGGTGTCGCCCTGCCGATCTCCAGGACGGAGAAGATCTCCCAGACCTCCAGCATGACCGAGACCTACGCCTATGACGCGGCCAAACAAATATGTGCTGCAAAGCGCAACGGAGGACTCGGGAAGCGGCCACCTCAACCTGACCACCGGCTTCACTTTCGACACGGTCGGCAATCTGATCGCGACGGCCACGCCGCTGGCGCACGCCAAGACCTACACCTGGGACCCCGATCGGCGGCTGGTGTTTTCGCTCTCGCCGCTAATCGCCGCCTATAATTCCAGCGTCACGACGAAATATTCCTACGATGTCGACGGCCAATTGATCCAGGTGGACAAGGGGACGTCCAGCCCCCCGTCGGGGTCGGGGTTCACAGCCCAGGAGACCGCCACCTTCGCCTATGACGCGGCGGGCAATGAGATCCGCCAGACGGTGTTCGACGGCGGCTCGACCACGCAGCCCAAGCTGAGCCTCACCCAGTTAAACTACGATGCCGACGACCGGCCGCTGTGCACGGCGGCGCGGAACAATGCGGCCGTCTTCGGTTCCCTGCCGGCGGCCTGCGTCCAGTCCGCCCCGGGTCCCGACGGCCCCGACCACATCGGCAAGCTCGTTTATGACGCCGCCGGACAGAAGACGCAGGAGGTGCGCGGGATCGGCACGGCGGAGCAGGAGGCCTACGCCACCTATGTCTACAGCCAGAACGGCAAGGTCACGCGGATCAAGGACGCCAACGTCAATCTCACCGCCCTGACCTATGACGGCTTCGATCGCCTCTCCAGGATGAACTTTCCCTCGACCACGCTCGGGGCCGGGACGTTCGACCCCAACGATTTCGAGGCCTACAGCTACGACGCCAACGGCAATCGCCTGATTTTCACCAGGCGCGACGGCAATACGATCACCGCCTCGTACGACGCCCTGTCAACGCAAAGTAGAAATGTCCCCCGATTCCCCCAAGTAGGAATGTCCCCTGGGTGGCGGTCGGTCTTGGGCGG
>JACDGF010000155.1 GCA_013815405.1 Caulobacteraceae bacterium
CTCCGCGGGAGGCGCGACGGGGGCGGCCCGGGCGGCGGCGCCCGATCCGGCCAGGGCGGTGGTGGCGGCCGAAGCGGCCAGGAAGGTGCGTCGGTGCAAGACGGAGCTCCGTTCGAATGAAATCCTACCAAGACCCCTAGACCGAATCGCCCGGCGCGTCATGTGACAGGCCGGTAATGTGGACGATCCCCTCACCCTTGCCGCACATGGACGGGCGCGGGCGGGGCGGCTAAAGGGCGGCGATGTCGATAGGGGTGTTCGATTCCGGGATCGGGGGCCTCAGCGTCCACCACGCCCTGGTCCGGCGCATACCTGGCGCCGACTTCGTCTATCTGGCCGACCAGGCCAACACCCCCTACGGCGGGCGCCGCGGCGAGGAGATCGTCGCGCTGACTCGCGCCGGCTGCGAGCGCCTGTTCGAGGGCGGCTGCGACCTGGTCGTCCTGGCCTGCAACACCGCCGCCGCCGTGGCCCTGAGGCGCCTGCAGCAGACCTGGCTGCCGGCCTATCGCCGGGAGCTGGGACGAGCGGTCAATGTGCTGGGGATCATCGTCCCCACCATCGAGGCGGCCACCGGCCTTCCCTGGACGCACGAAGCGCGGGATCGCGGCGAAAAGATCGAACATCTGGACGTGCTCGGCATCTTCTCCACCCCCGCCACCGCGGCCAGCCGGGTCTATGAGATCGAGATCGACAAGCGCCGCGGCGACGTGGCGGTGTTTTCCCAAGCCTGCGGAACCCTGGCCCGCGACATCGAGGCCGGGGCCGCCGAGGGCGAGCTGCGCGCCGCGGTCGAGGGCCATGTCCGCGCCCTGACCCGCCGCATCGGCCGCCCGCCCGACCGCGCGATCCTGGGGTGCACCCACTATGAGATCATCGCCGACCTCTTTCGCGCCGCCCTGCCGCCGGCCACGCCCCTGGTCCATCAGCCCGACGCGACGGCCGCCGCGATCGAGCGCTATCTGGCGCGCCACCCCGAATACGATCCGGGCGCGGGCGGGCGCCGGGATTTCCTCACCACCGGCCGCCCCGGCGCCCAGAACGGCCTGATCGAACGCTTCTGGGGCGCGCCGCTCCACTTCGATGCGGCGTGAAGACGAAGGACATGGCGATGAACATTTCCGCGTGTTCGGCGATCCTTGCCGGTCTCGCCCTGGCGGCCCCCGCGCGGGCGGCAATCGTGGACGCCCAGCCCGGCGGCTTCATGGTCGAGCAGGATGTGGCCATCGCCGCCCCCGCCGCCAAGGTGTGGGAGGCCCTCGCCCACGTAGGCGCCTGGTGGGATCCCGCCCGCAGCTACTCCCACCAGCCCAAGAACATGTCCATCGACATGAAGCCCGGCGGCCAGTGGCTCGAGACCCTGCCCGGCGGCGGCGTGCTCCACATGACCGTGGTGTTCGTCAAACCGCGCGAGACGCTGCGCCTCGAAGGGGCGCTGGGCCCCTTGCATGCCTTCGGCGTGGCCGGCCACCTGACCTGGATCCTGAAGGAGAAGAACGGCGCGACGCAGGTGACCCAGACCTACGATGTCGGCGGCCATGCTCCCGGCGGCCTGGACAAGGCCGCCGGCCTCGTCGACGGCGTCCTGGCCGCGCAGGCCGCTCGGCTCAAGCGCTATGTGGAAACGGGCAAGCCGGAGTGAGGCCAATGAAGAATGATCGTTCCCGCCCGCGCACCCGACCCCTCAATCGGTTCGAAGTCCGTGGTCGCGAAAAGGACAAGGCGCTCGTCCGCGAAGTGGCGCGACTCCTGGCGGGAGACGGCGAGACGTCAGCGAGCTTCCGAGCGCAAATTGTGCGCTTCATCGAAGGTGAATGCTCGCCTATTAAGGATAGCCTTCCGGATGTCGCTTCGGGCCGCAAGCCGAGCTTTGCTTCTTTGCTCATGGCCATCCCGGACGCTATCGATTTGACCCGCGACCCATCGCCCGCCCGCGAGAGCGGACTTTAAGCCGAGTAGTCTTCGGAGCGCGGGCTTCCAGCCCATAGGCGCTAGCGTAGGCTTTAGAACGACTTATGTCGCTGATTTGCGGGGCATATTCCTCCCTCCCCTTTATGGGGAGGGACAGACGGCCCCCGGGTCGCGCGAAGCGCGCGCCCGAGGACAGGCTCCGCCGTCAGGGTGGGGAAGTGGGGGTCATCCCAAGCAACGCGGAAGCGTCAAACTTCCCCACCCGTCTCGCGCTGCGCGCGAGCCACCCTCCCCATGAAGGGGAGGGAGGAAGAATTATCTCCAAATTCAAATAGATAGTTACGCACGAGTTATCTTAGCCCCTATGGGCTTCCAGCCCGCATCCCGCCCCGCCGGAAGGAGCGGGCTGGAAGCCCGCGCTCCGGATCGGCGGTTATTCACCTGATTGGGCTGGTCTCGAACTCTCCCCTTTCGTAAACAAGATGTGCGACGATGCGACGCCCCGCCGCGGAGGGCAAGGATGTCAACGGACCAAGGGGAAATGGACGTCGGTCTAGGCGCGCCCCGCCGCAGTATCCAAGAATTTTGGGTCGATTTCCTTCTCGAAGAGGAGTTTCAAGCTGATCCCGCTTTCGCGTCAGCCTTCGCTGCTGCCTGTGGTGTGGAGTCGGGTCATAGCTGCGTTGAACGCGTGTTCCATTCCTATAGCGATAGTCACGGGGAAGCCGATTTAATCGTTCTGCTTAACAGCAAACCTGAAGCCGATCCTTCCCATAAAACAGCTTTACTGATCGAGAACAAGATCAACGCGGCCTTCCAGCCGGACCAAGCGGCGCGGTATAAACTGAGGGGCGAGAGAGGCGCACAACGCGGCGACTGGACGCACTATAAAACTGTCCTGGTGGCGCCGGCCAAATACGTCAAATCGACCCATGGGTTCGAAGCGGTCGTGACGTTCGAGCAATTGGGCGAGTGGATTTGTCGGCACGACGAGCCTCGCCGCAAATTCAAGTTGGATCGGCTCCAACGCGCGATCGACAAAAAGAATGCGACGGGGGTTCAAATCCCCGACGCGGCGATGACCGAATTTCGAAGGTCATACTCCGAGGCGATGGAAGCGTTCAATGAGGCCCACGACACGGGTTTCATCGTGCCGCCGCCTCGCGTTGCGTACTACGACGACAATTGGCTGGAATGGCGCAGCAAACGCCTGCCGGATAACTGCGGTTTTCGCCATCTGAGTCGCACGGGAATCATCGAGCTCGCATTCAAAAATGTGCCAGTCACGGATTTACCTTGGCTTGAACCCCTACTCGCGGATGGAATGGCACTGAGTGCTGTAGGAACTCACGGACAGCACACCGCCATTCGCATCAGAGTGGATCCGATCTCCAATTTCGCAGATCTCGGCGCTGCGCACTCGTCGGTTGCCGCCGCTTTGAACCAGGCGAAACGAATGCAGGACTTGGTGGTGGCAAAACTGGCCGATGGTGACATCCCAAAACTACCCAAGGCCTGATCGATCCATGTTCCCCGGGCGATCGATCGGCCCTATATCACCCCATGCTCCCCACCTTGCGCCAGCTCCAGTACCTCAAGCTCCTGGCCGAGCACGGCTCCTTCAGCCGGGCGGCGGAGGCGGCGCATGTCACGCAGCCGACCTTGTCGGCGGGGGTCCAGGAGCTGGAGAAGATCCTGGGCGCGGCGATGGTCGACCGCAACCGCTCCGGCGTCATCCTCACCGCCGCCGGGACCGATGCGGTGGCGCGGGCCGGGGCGATCCTCGCCCAGGCCGAGGATCTGGTGCGCGGGGCCCGGGACAGCGGCCAGCCCCTGGGCGGGCGGTTCCGCCTGGGCGTCATCCCGACCATCGCGCCTTTCCTGCTGCCCGCGGCGCTGCCGGTGCTGCGCGAACGCTTTCCCAAGCTGAGGCTCTTCCTGCGGGAGGATCTGACCCATCGCCTGATCGCCGATCTCAAGGCCGGGGTGCTCGACGCCGCGCTGATCGCCCTTCCCTATGACACCGCCGGCCTGGACTGGATCCATGTCGGCGACGACGAGCTGGTCGCCGCCTTCCCCGCCGGCCACCCGCTCTGCGCGGCGGCCAGGGTCGCGCCCGAGGGCATGGACGGCGAGGACCTGATCCTGCTCGAAGATGGCCACTGCCTGCGCGACCACGTCATGGCCGCCTGCGGCCTGGGCGCCCGCCAGCACGGGCGCGAGACGAGCTTCGCGGCCAGCTCCCTGGCCACCCTGGCGCAGATGGTCGGCGCGGGGCTCGGCGTCTCATTCCTGCCGGCCATGGCGGTGGAGGCGGGCTTGGCGCGGGCGGCGCGGGTGACCGTCCGCCCCCTCGACGCCGACCATGCCAGCCGCCAGATCGCCGTCGCCTGGCGCGCCGGCTCGACCCGCGCGGCGGAGGGGCGGCTGCTGGCGGAGGCCTTCGCCGCCGCCCAAGGATCGAGCCTCAGTCCATCAGCTTGCGGGTGAGGTAGGTGAACTCCAGGGCGACCCGTTCGGCCCGCTCGCGCAGGTTGGCCGAGGCGGCGTGGCCGCCGTTGGTGTTCTCGAAATAGAGGAACGGCAGGCCCAGCGCCTCCATCTTCGCCGCCATCTTGCGGGCGTGGACGGGGGTCACCCGGTCGTCCTTGGTCGAGGTGACGAAGAACGGTTCGGGATAGGCGACGCCGCCTTTCAGGTTGTGATAGGGCGAGATCGCAGCCAGGAAGGCGGCTTCGGCGGGATTGGCGACGCTGCCGTACTCCCCCACCCAGGAGGCGCCCGCCCCGATCTCTTCGAACCGGAGCATGTCCAGCAGGGGAACCTGGATCACCACCGCGCGCCAAAGCTCCGGGTGCTGATTGAACTCCACGCCCATCAGCAGGCCGCCGTTGGAGCCGCCCTCGATGCCGAGGCGCCGGGGCGAGGTGATCTTGCGCGCGATCAGATCCCGGGCGACGGCGGCGAAATCGTCGTAAATTACCTGGCGACGGGTCTTCAGCCCCGCCTCGTGCCAGCTTGGCCCAAACTCGCCGCCGCCGCGGATATTGGCCAGCACATAGACCCCCCCGCGCTCCAGCCACAGCTTGCCGATCATCGCCGAATAGGCGGGCAGCTCCGAAGCCTCGAAGCCGCCGTAGGCGTAGAGCAGGGTGGGGTTGGCGCCGGTGAGCGCCATGGCCTTGGGCCGCACCACGAAATACGGGACCTTCGTCCCGTCGTTCGAGGTCGCCTCGAACTGTTCGGTCACATCGAGGACGGCGTCGAAGCGGGCGGGCAGCGCCTTGACCGCCACCGCCGCGCCGCTCGCCGCGTCGGCTCGCCAGAGGCGGGTCGGGTCGAGGAAGTTCTCGACTGTGTAGTAAAGGGTGTCGTCCAGATCGCCGGCCGCCGCGATGATCACCGACGAATTGGCCGGGACGTCCAAGTTCGCCCTGGCCCAGGCGTCGCCGCGCCTTGTGAAGGTGACGAGGCCGCCGCGGACATTGTCGTACAGCGCCGCGACCACGGCCCCGCGCGTGACCGCCACCTGCTGGATGGCCTGGCGCGGGCCGCAACGGATCAGCAGGTCGATGGCCGGCGGGCGACTTTCCGCCAGGGATTTCAAGTCCAGGCTGATCAGGTCGCCTTCCCTGAACACCTCATGGCCCCGCGGAAGGTCCCAGTCCTGCTTGAGGCTGACGATCAGCCGGCCGTCGACCAGCCCTTCCACGGAGGATTTCAGCGGCAGGGGTAGGGCGACGATCCCCTCGGCCGTCAGCAGAAAGATCCGGGTCTCGAAAAAGCTCACCGCGCGGACGATCAGCACGGCCTTGTTTCCCCGCCCGTCGCGCAGCACCATCGGGTCGACCGAGACGTCGCCGGCTTCGCCGCGGAAGACCTCCGTCGCCCGGTCGAGGCGCTCGCCCCGCCCGAGGGTCTTGAC
>JACDGF010000156.1 GCA_013815405.1 Caulobacteraceae bacterium
GCGTAGGTGGACGAAAGGAACGCCAGCAAGGCCGCTTCGGGGTCCGCCGTCGTCCGCACCGCATCATAGGGCAGGACGAATTCGCCCAGGCCTGCGTCGAAGCGCGCGTCCGCCGGCGCCGCGGCCGCCTCGCGATATCCAGCCGGCTCCGGCCACGCATAGGAATAGAAGGCCGCGTCCCGGCCGCCCGGCCCGCCCGGCCAGAAGCCCGCGCTGCTCACCTCGTGCGAATAGGCTTCCCGCGCCACCGGGTCGGGCAGGTGCGGCACACCGCCGGGGTGACGCGGGGCCGGCCGCCCCGAAAACCGGGTCACCGCCAGGTCGAAGCTTCCCCAGAAGAAATGGACCGGGCTGGCCTTGCCCAGGAATCCGGTCCGGAAAACCTTGAGCACCCGGTCCGCCGCCAGCAGCACCCGCCAGAAACGGGTCGCCCAGGCCGGCTCGTAGGCGCGCCGCGCCCGGTCGTCCGCGAACGGTATCGCCTCGGCCATCTCGTTGGGCGCCCCATGGATGGCGGTCGGGGTCCCCAGAGCCGTCAACATGTCCATGACCTCGGCGTGAAACGCGCTGACCGCCATCGGCCGCAGGGCTAGGCTCGCCTCCGCGACGTCGGTGCGGGCGCGAAGCGCCTGGTCGACGAAATCGAATTCCAGGTCCAACGCCCGCTCGCCATGCGGGATGAGTCCCGTCGTAAGCCCCCGCGCCGTCAGATAGAGCGGCGTCTGCCACGAATGGTTCAGCCATGGCGTCCGCGCCAGCCGCACCTTGCCAACGATCTGGCACCAGAGGCGCAAGGTCTCGCAGGTGTCGGCCCACTCGGCGTAGGGAAGGGCGGGCCAGGCGGTGGAGGATGGCGGACGCGGCATGGGGCGGTTCTCTGTCGCAAGCCCACCGAATTCACACATCGGGACCAGCGCGTCAAAGAATGCGCCCTCCCGTCCCCACGATCCAGTCGGGGGCGCGAGCGAGAGCGCCGAGCCGCGCCCCTAACCGAAGTCCGGTCGCGCCGGATGGTCGACGACGATCACCCTGCCATCGGTCAGCGCCCTGACGAAATGGCGCGCATTGGCCGGAACGACGGCCACCAGGCCCGGCCGCGCGGCATGGGAGACCCCGTCGATGACAATCTCGATTTCACCTTCCAAAACCTCATAGACCTCCTCCTCGGGATGCGAGTGCTCGTGGATGGTCGCGTCGCGGTCGAACTCATAGTGGGCGGAGGTCATCGCCGCGGTATGGAAATAGCGCGCGCGCCATCCGGGCAGGCGTCGATGACCGTCAAGATCCGGGTGTCGATGATCGGCAGGGTCCGTCTCCTTCGGCTGGGTTATAGCATGAGGGCCGGCTGCCGCATCCGCGCTCGAAATATCGGCAATCGCTCCTGGAGGCGCCTTCCAAACGATCCCGCCATCGAAAGCGACCGGCGCATCGAAGGGCGATAGTCGTCGATGATACACGGAAGCGGTCGGGGACGACCGATCGCCCGACCTTATCGAAAAGTGATCCGAAATCGAAAATCCGGCTTGTAGCGGTCGCTACACCCTCTTATTGATGCTGTAGCGACCGCTACGGAGACCGTTACATGGCAAGTTCGACGATCGGTGAGTCAACCAAACAAGCCCGCCTGCCACTCGCGGCCACGCAGGTCGCCATGCTGGTGTTCCTCGGGGCCGCGCTGTGGTTTTTCGCCACGGTGCTGCTGCACACGATCGGCCCGATGGGCGCTCTTCGAGGGCTCGGCGTGCCAGTCCTCTACGCTCTGGTGATCCCGGGGACGGTCCCGTTCATCCTGATCGGGCGCAAGCTGGCGAGACTGCCGCGAGACCGGACTTTGCTCGGAGTCGGGATCATGACCGGAACCGCGTCGTTGCTGGATGGCATGGTTCTCGCGTGGTTTCCCTCGATCTACGGGACTGACGTGGTCGGGGCGGCCACCGCGATCCTGTGGGGGGTGGGCGTCGGGCTCCTTCTGGGCGTGGTGATGAACAAGCCGGATCGGGCGTAGCCCCCCGGTCGCCGCGATCGGCGGGCGCCGCTAAAGCGCCTTCTGGCAGACATCGTCCAGGCCGACGCTTTTGAGCAGGACCATGCCCTCGACCATGATCAGGAGTTTCGCCGCCTCGGCTTCGCGCGCTTGCGGCGTGGCGCTGTCGAGCTGCGCCTCCCCCCAGGCCAGGAAGCCGCGCGCGATCGCCTCGCCGACCCCGCGATAGAAGGAATCGCCCCGCGCGGCCAGGCTGGCGATCTCCAGCCACAGGCGCATGTAAGGCCACAGCCCGTCCGCGAGCAGGATGGCGATGAGTTCCGCGCGCAGTTCGTCGAGCGGCAGGGGCGCCTTGGCGGCCTGTTCGTCCAACACCGCGACCAGCCGCCGCGAGACGACCTCGAGCGTCGCGGCGATCACCTCCGCCTTGTCCTTGAAGTAATAGAGCAGCATCCGGTCGCTGATCCGCGCCGCCTTGGCCAGCGGCCTCAGGCTCGACGCCGAAAGCCCCGCCGCCAACACATGATCGGCCAGCCGGCCCAGGATCGCGGCGCGACGATCGTCCGATTTGATCACTCGGGCCTGGCCCTTTTTCTATAAACCAATCGACAGAGCTAAACGCTGGCGCATAAACGCCGGGCGAGAGGAAGATCGCCCCGTATCGATAGGCAAACGAAGCCGGGGAGGGAAGCAAGGTTCCGCGATCGGACACGCGACCGAGAAGCGAAGCGCATCATCCTGACGTCCGTCCGTGGGGCGATTCAGTTACCGAGGTGACGGCCACTAGACCGATCGCCGCGCCGGTCAGGAGCCAAGCGCCGCCCAATGTGACGACCGTGCCGACGCCATTAGCGACCAGGGCGACGATGAGGAAAAGGCCCCCGAACATCGCAAAGTATCGGAAAAGGAACGCCCTGCGCTGCATCACGGCCGAAGCGGGGCGGTGGGCGAGGACAAACACAGCAACGAGCGCCGCCGAAAGAGCAGGCGGCGTCTTTCCGACGCCATAGCCTGCCAGCGCGAAAGCCGCGAGGACGCCGATCCCGGCGAGGCAAGCCAAGGTCGCCACGCGCGTTTTAGAGTTTACCTGACGGTGGAACCAAAGCATCAGGCTGCCGCTTCCGGCCATGCTGGCGACGACGGCGCACGCGAACGCCATCGAAAGCGCCAGCGGGACGGGGCGTCGGGCGTAAAACAGCATCACTCCCCACCAGCCGAGGAGCGCCGGCTGAGTTATCAGCATCCGCGCGAACCAGCCGAAACCTCCCTTTCGCCGGTCTGGCTCGCCGCAGACCAACGCCCACCAGGCGCCTCCCAACGCCAGAATGGCAATCGGGACGCCAGTGATGACGCCCCCCGGCGCGATCGCCGCCAGCAGCAACAAGGCCCAGGAGGCCGGGGCCCAGCCGAACCGCTCCCATGAGGGCGCCGACCAGCCACGGTGGCTATTCCACCAGCGTCTTGGCTTGGCCACGCCCCAGAGCGCCAGCCACACCGCTAAAAGGCAAAGGCCGGCGCCGCCCCCCAAAATTGCGAAAACGGCCGCCCAGCTGATACGGCCGAGCCGCTCCCCCGATGCCGATCACGGCAAAGATCGGCAGGCAGAGGCACACCCAAGAGGTCCAGGCGGGCGCCCTCGGGGTCTCGAAATGCCTTCGCCACCACGTCACCGCGCGCGGGTCGAGGTCAAGCCGAAGACTGGGGCGGTCGCGATCGATCCTTTCCAGCAATGCCCGGACGCTTCCCGCCACGGGCGGTGAGATCAACGCCCCCCGCCAACCACGAGGCGTACGTTCCGACGTCAGCGCTAGATAGGCTTTGTGGTCCGGATGTCTCGGCGCGCCGTACGACCGCCAAAAAGCCAGATCGTCCGCCCGGTCGAGGATCACCTTGGAATACCCCCGATCCGACCCGACCTCCCGGTTGGTCCAACCGAACTCCGCGATGGCCAAGGGCGCCAGGATATCCGATCGTGGCATATTGCCGGCGATCAGCGCGGAGATGCGCTTATGAACGCCTTAAAGGTGATGACCGCCTCGGGCACCGGCGTGTCAAGAAAGGCTTCTGCGTCAGCCTTCAGCCGCGCCAACAGCAACGAAGACAGATCTTCTGGCAGGTAATCGCGTCCACCGAGGGTGCGAGTCCGCGGGTAACCCATGTAGCGCTTGAAGTTGGTCGCGGTCAGATTTGGATGGGTCGATTGCCGTTCGCGAGCGGAAAGCCCCACGAGCAGAGAACCGTCGTCATCTAAGCCGACGGCGGAGGGAGTAAGGTAGTGCCCAAGGCTGTTGGGAACGAGTTCCGATCGCCCGTCTCACCAAAAGGCGACGGCGCTGTTGGTCGTACCCAGATCAATGTCGACAATCACGGTCGCCCTCTCGAAATGCGTCCGGGGGAAAGCTAGCGACCGGTAAGACGTGGAACAGGGCTTTGGCTAGGCGCTGTCAACAGCGTCCGCTTCTCCGCGCCTCATTGCAATGATCCGCCGCCGGGGTCAGGCCGTCAACGCTCGCGGCGCGAGCAAAGCGGGCCGGTGATCGGAGCGGACCTCGGCAGGGATGTGGGACGTCCCAGCCGCCGCCCCTAGCCCCGCCATGGCGGCGACGAAGGGGTGGATGGAGGGCGCGCCGCCGGCCACGACCGTGATGGCGACCCCGCCTTGGCCGTCGCTGGCCGCGACGAAGGAATCGCCCGTGTAGTCGCCGCTGAGGCGGATCTGGGCAGTGTGGGTCCCATCGTTCACGGTCAGGAAGCCGCCGCTCGCCGAGCCGGAGAAGGTCGCTTCGCCGGCGCCCGTGAACTTGATGTCGAGCAGGTCGAGCACGTCTTGGCCGCCGGCGGCGAAGCCCGAAACGGTGGCGAAGTAGGTTCGCGATTGGCTAAGTTCCAGAACGCCGGAGCCGCCGACAAAGGCGACGTTCTGCTCGAAGACGGTCAGCGCTTCGAGGACGCCACCGTCGATCCGCGCCTGGCCAAATCCGTTCACGGTTCCGGTCAGCGCCAGGGTGGTCCCCTGGACCAGGATCTGGCCGTTGTTGACCACCGCCCCGGCCAAGCTCTGAGCCGGGCCCCCCACGAACTTGAGGGCGCCGCCCGCCGCGACGGTGATCGTGGCCGCGGCCGCCTCGGCGAGGGCGCCACCCACGGTGGCCACGCCGTCGACCGTCAAGCGCTGGCCGGCCGCCAGGGCGTTGGTTCCCGAAAGGCTCCAGCGAGCGCCGCCGCCGATCTCATAAGAGCCAAAACCGGAGAAGGCCGCGGTGACATCGCCGGAGAGCTGGCCCGCGCCGCCCAGACCGGTGAGGACGCCCGTCCCACCCGCCAGCACCAGGGCCCCGCCGCCGCCGATCACGGCGCCGACGAACTGGGCCCCGGCCTCGGCGATGAGGGTGTCACCGGACGAGGCGAACACCACCGAATTGACCTGCCCCACGATGGTTCCGGCGTTGGTGACCGTGACCGCGCCCCCCGGCCCCGCATAGATCCCGGCCCCGTCCGCGCCGGAGGGGGCATAGCGATGACGGTGGTTGGCCCCGCCCTGGCCCCCGGCCCCGCCAGCGATCAGGCCGCGGTTGACGACCGCGCCGCCGGCCACCAGGAAGATCCCCGCGCCGCCGTCGCCGCCGTGCCCGCCCGAATCATAGGCGTAGTGGCCCTGGCCGCCTTGGCCGCCCTGGACCGTCCCAGTGTTGAGAATGTCGCCGCCGGCGATCAGCCTCACGCCCGCGCCGCCGGCCGCGCCCGCGCCGCCCCTGCCGTCGCTTTCGAAATAACCCTCGGAGCCGCCGTAGCCGCTCGCGCCGCCGGCGATCTTGCCGGCGTTGACCAGGCC
>JACDGF010000157.1 GCA_013815405.1 Caulobacteraceae bacterium
ACAGCTTCGGGTTACAGTCCGTCGGCATCGGGGGCATCCTTGGGAATCCGATAACTCGTTGTCGCAAATGAATTATCTCAGATTCCCGCCCCCGATGCACCTCTCATGTTTGAGAAATCCAGGCTAGAAATCGACCGAGGCGCCGACGAAGACGAAGCGGCCCAGGGCGTCGTAGGTCTGGGGATAGGTATTGCCGTTGAACGAGGCGTTGAGGCCCCCGATGTTGGAGCCGACCAGCGGCGGCTCCTTGTCGGCGATGTTCTGGATCCCGGCCCGGAAGGTCAGCTTGTCCCTCACCCGCCATTGGCCGGAAAGATCGAAGTAGCTTTGGGCCCCGATGTGGCTGTCGACCGGAAAGATGTGTGTCGGGTCGCTCAGGAAGGGGTTGTTCGACGTGCTGAGCGCATCCACACCGGAGAAGTAGCGCCAGCGGCCGGAGACCTCCAGCCCTTGCACGGGGGTGCGCCAGCTGATCCGGAAGTTGTGCCGATAGAGCGGGTTTGGCGAGCCGCAGGTGCTGAGGCCATAGAGCCCGGCGCAGTCGTACTGGGTGAATAGCTTGCCGCCGCCGTCGGCCGCCGAGACGCCGGGGCTGGTGATCAAGGAAAGGAGATAGGTGGCCTGATAGTCGAACGACAGGCTGCCGCCGGTCTCCCAGCCGAGGTTGGAGAGAGGCAGGCGATAGGCCGCCGCGAAGTCGATCCCGCTGGTCTTCAGGAAGCCGATGTTGACGCTGGTGGCGGTCACGAAGCCATTGGTGCCGAGGAACAGCGAGCCGGTGCCCGGCGCCCGGTGAACCAAGCCGCAGAGGTTGGGATCGCCGGTGAGGATGCACTGGTCCAGCACGATCTGCGGATCGATCCCCGGCTGGATGAACTGATCGACCTTGATGCGGAAGTAGTCCACCGACAGGCTGAAGCCCGGGAGCGTGCGGGGCGTGAGGACCGCACCGACGGTGAAGGTCTTGGCGACCTCGGGCTTGAGATCCAGGCTGCCACCGAGGAGGGCGTAGTACTGGTTGGCCGGATTGGCGGCGATGTGCCCGTATTGCGCGGCGGTCACTCCCGAATTGGCGCATTGGGCCTGGGTCGGAAACCCTGGCTGGCTGGCGGGACCGGCGCAGGGATCGTTGTTGAGCCCAAGGCCGACCGCCTGGGGCGTGAACAGCTCCAGGATGTTGGGCGCCCGGACCGCGCGATTGAAGCCGGCGCGGAAGCGGATGTCCTCGGTCGGGGCCCATTCGCCGGCCACCTTATAGGTGTTGGTCTCGCCGGCCAGATTGTAGTGCGAATAGCGGTAGCCGCCCTCGAAGCTCAGGGATTTGATCAACGGCGCGTTCTGGATGAGCGGCGCCCGGACTTCGGCGAAGCCTTCATAGACGCTGTAGGAGCCCTGGACTCCGTGGATCGGGCCGCCGATACCGGCCAGGTCGCCGGTGTCGAACTCCTGGTCGACGCGCAGGTCGAGCTGTTCCTGGCGGTATTCGCCGCCGAAGGCCAGGCCCACCGCGTCCTCCGCCCAGGGGCTCTTGAGCTGGGGGATCTTGCCGGTGATCGCGGCGCTGGCGACCATTTCGGTGGTCGCGCCTTCCTTGAATCCGTTGGCCTGGATGTAGGCCAGGGAGGCCGCCGACGGCGTCGTGGTGGAGAAGGCCCCAAGATAGGGGATGCAGGTCAGATCGGCGCCGGTCTTGACGCTACGGCACTCCAGATTGCCGTCGGGGCCGACGACCACGTCCAGCGCCTTCGCCGTCTTGGCCAGGGAGAAATCGTTCAGGAATTCTTCCTGGAAGATCGCCCGGCCGATCTGGGCGTAGGCGTCATAGCTCCAGTCGGAATTGATCTCGCCCTTGACCCCCAGGACCACGCGATAGTCCGTGTGGCGCAGATTGTCGATCCTGGGGCCACCCTCGGTGTTGCGGCGCAGGATCGCGACCGAAGCCTTATCCTTGGGGCCGAGACCCGCGTCGGTGCACAGGGTGGATATTTCCTGTGCCGACAGCAGGGGGCTGGTGCAGCCGATGTTGAACGTCTGGCCGAAGATGCCGCTCGGAGCGATCTGGGCCAGGGTGTGGTCGTCCATGAACATCAGTTGCATATAGGCGTCGGCGTGCGGATTGATTTCATAGTGCGCATAGGCCCCGGCCGCGTACTGCTCGTCTGGACGTTGGAAGTAGTTGAGGGGTGCGAAATTGAAGGCCTCGTTCGTCAGAGGCTTCAAGGTATTGCCCGTGGCCTTGTCGACAGTGAACAGATAAGTTTTGCTTTGGAGCGCCAGGTCGTTGCTGATGATTGATGACGGGTTGTTTGTCAGCGATCCGCGGCAAGCAAAGCTGGTCGCCGTCTCGGCCAGGGCGCAGTTGCTGAAGTCGCGGTGGGATTGGAAGATCGGCTGGATGTTGCGGTAGACGAAATAGGCTTCGATATTGCCCTTGCCGTCGGGGCTGTTGACCCCGAGGATGGCCGAGAGGTCGGCCGCCCTGCCATCCCAGGTCGATCCCGTGGGCGGATTGAAGCCCCGGGAGGTGTTGAGGCCCTGGATAGAGCTGTTGCCGTTGTCGTGCTGGTAGCCGCTGATCTGGGCGTCCAGGCGGATGCCCTCGAAATTCTTCAGGGTGATGAAGTTGACCACCCCGGCGACGGCGTCGGAGCCATAGACCGCCGAGGCCCCGCCGGTGAGGACTTCGACCCGGTCTATGAGCTGCTCGGGGATGAAGTTGAGGTCGGTCGTCGGCGCGGCCGGATCGCCCGGCATGACCCGGCGTCCGTCGATGAGCACCAGGGTTCGCGCTGGACCCAGGCCGCGCAGATCGACCGTCGCCGTGCCCGACGAGCCGTTGGAGATCTGGCTGCCCTGGCCGGCGAACACCTGGGGCAGGTTGTTCAGCAGATCCTCGGCGCGGATCGAGCCCTGCAGCTTGACTTCCGCCTGGCCGACCATGGTGATCGGGCTCGTGCTGGTGAGGTTTGGCTGCGGGATGCGCGAGCCGGTGACCACGAACTCGGTCACGGCGGTCGCCTGGTCGGCGGCCGGGGTCGCCGGGGCCGCGGTGGCCTGGGCGGTCGGGGCCGAGGCGGCCTGGGAATGGGCGCCGCTGGTCGAAGCCGCCGCGATCGCGACGCCGGTGATCATCGAGGAGGCCAGAAGCCGGGCGCGAGTATTTATGATTGTCAAGTCGTGATCCTCCAGGCAAGGTCTCGCGCCGTCCCTGAAAGAGACGCCGAGCCGCACGCAAAAATAATACCGAGTGAAAATCCCCCCGGTTGCGCGACAGTTATCGATGGGGCCGCGAACCGGTCAACGTAAATTATATTTATATGCTACACTTGACGTGCGTCTGTCACTTTATAGTCGCAAGTTGGTCGGGGTGACCTGGAAAAATCATTACAGGGAAGGCGTGAATTGTTGGCGAGTTAATGATGATCAACAGGCCAATGGCATGCGACGATGATCGGCGACCGGTCCGGCCTGGGTCCGGTGAACGACGTGTCGCTGGCGCCCCGGGGGCGGCGATGTCACCGACGCCTGGCGCGGCCGACTTTCACCGGGCTTGCGAAGCACCGCCGCGTCGTAAGGCGGATCGGCGGACAAACGCGGTGGAAAAAATTGTCCTGGCCTAAAACCCGTGGCGCGAATACCGCGTTCGCCAGGAAGGCTCCCGGTCAGGCGACGCGCCATACACTCGGCTCACGCGGGCGACCAGACCGAGACGTTCCTCTCGCCGGCCCGGCGCGGTCTAGAGCCCGAAGTCCCGGGTTTCCGTTCTTCGTTGCGCAAGCCAGGTGTCGCCGAGGGCGGCTTCCAGCCAAAGGCGATCGAAATAAGTTCGAACGGTAGGGAGCGTGTCGACGATCGCTTGAACGGCGCCGTCAAAGTCCTCCACGAGACCCGCATCTCGCAGAACCCGGACATGGTGCGACACGGCGGATCGTGTGATCGGAAGTTCGACCGCGAGCTCGCCGACGCGCCGGGGGCGAGCCACGATGCGCTCGAAAATCTCGCGTCGAGTCGGCTCCGCCAGGGCCTCGAGGACGGCGTCTATTTCTATGGTCATCGCCTGGTCTTCTTCGAACTGAGCGCCGCCGCCGTCATGAGTAGATCGGCGTAGGTCCTAAGGTTGCCCAGGGTTTGCGGGTCGACGCTGTAGATGTGATGGCGGCCGCGTTTCATGAGTTTGACTCGTCGCAGGCTTCGCAGGCGATGATGGGTGTCGGCGGCGCTCATCCCGGTAACCCGAGGCAAGCTTTCGGTCGCTGTCTGGGGCTGTCGGGCGATCCGCTCCAGGATCGTCCGCCGCGCTGGATCGCCAAGAAGCGTGAATACGCTGCGAGCCCGATCCATCTCCGCGGCCGACGTCCCCAGAAGCCTTCCGATCCACTCCAGCCCCGACGCATCGCCCAAACCGGCCCTAGCCCGGGACTGGAGCGCGGGACGCCGCGGCCCACCATTCGACTCTTCCACCGCAACTGGCCTTTTCATCCCCGCGCCGCAACTCGTCGAACGCAACCCAATTCTGACGCGGGCCGGGGGCGGGTCCGCGCATGAATCGACGGGCGAGAGCATATTTTGACGAAAGATTACGGTTGCGGCTCGCGGGAATGACCGCTGGAGCGACCTGGGCGCCTGATCGAGGAGTACGGCCCCCGGCGCGCGCGGGGTCGGGTCGTCGGCCTTCTAGAGCAAAACACGTTCAGAACGGAATCGTCTGAACGGGGATAATTTGCTCGAGAGTCAAAAGTGTAGAGCCTGATTCAGCGTCCGCATCTGTTCCGTGCAAACGCATCAGGCTCTAGGCAAGTTCCTTCTGGCGGGCCACCTCGGATGGCGTGAGCCCGATCACCTGGCGCATGCAGCGCGCCAAATGACTCTGGTGACAGAAACCGCTCTCCAACGCGGCTTGGATTATCGAGACCTTGCCGCTCTCGATCAGGGTCCTGGCGCGCCGGACCCGTCTCTCCATCACATATTGATGGACGGGGCGACAGGTCGTTTGACGAAACAGCACGCGGAAATGAGAGGGGCTGAGCTTGGTCAGTTCGGCGAGTTTGGCCAGCCGGATTTCGCCATCGAGGTGGTTCTCGATGTAGTCGAGGGTCAATCTCAATCTAGGTTTGGAGAGTTTCGATCCCAGGGTGGAAGCCTCGGCGGCGCCATACTGATCGAGAAGCCGGGTGGCCAAGGCGACGCCGATACTGTCGATAAACAGGGGGTCGCTCGGGTCGTCGGCCTCGGCTTCAACCTTGAGCAAGAGCGCTATCTGGAAGAGCCGGGCATCGCGCTGACCGATCTTCGGTTCGACGAGTCGTCGCCTGTCGGGCCGCGCCCTGCCCTCGGCCGCGGTGGCCAGGAGGGACGGGGAAATCCAGATGCTCATCGTCGATGTCGGGTCATGATCATCCCACGAAACCGACGACCAAGGCGGCAGGAAGTCGAAGTCTCCGCAAGATCGGAGCCGCGGATGGCCGACATTGTCGTGACGGCAGGTGACTCTGGCCGGCGCCCCAAGGTGAATCAACAACCGGTGCTCCGCGCGTGGCGTACTCTCGTGGAGACCAGGATAACATTCCTCCACGAGGGTCTCGAGCCCGCGCCAATGAGCTTTCGCGATGGGTACGGACAGCGGATCACCGACGGGTTTCACAACTTTAGTCTCGATTACACGGGTTCGACGCCGCACTTGTTGTTGGTTCGGGGTCGCGAAACCCGCCGCCAGACTCCTATTTAGCGCGCGGGAGGGGGGCCGTCACTCCCCTCCCGCGGCTGTCGGGCAAATTCTCCTTTCCCCGCGGCCGCCGCCGCCCGTCGCCCAAAGG
>JACDGF010000158.1 GCA_013815405.1 Caulobacteraceae bacterium
CCGTAAGAGGACGGGGGAGGATTGCAATTGCCTTGATCCTCCCTCGCGAAGCGGGGGAGGTGGCGCGGCGTCCTCTTACGCCGTGACGGAGAGGGCGCAAAGCGGTAACACCCAAACCCGCTCGACAAAGGAACGTCCGGCTTGGCGATGAACCTGGACCTCGCATCCCCGGGCCGAAGCTTCGAGGCGGCGCGCGCCCATGCGAACGCCGGAGATCTCAAGCCGGCGATGGAGGCCGCGCGCCAGGCGGCCAAGGCCGACCCGACCAACAGCGAGGCCTTCGCCATCTGGGGGGTCGCTCTGGCGGAGATGGGCGAGTTCGCCGAGGCGCTGGAGCCTCTGACCGTGGCGGCCGACCGCGCGCCGGCCGGTTCGGTGGGCTGGGCCAACCTCAATAGCCAGCTTGGCCGGTCGCTCTCCAACATGGGCTTCTGGGCGCGGGCCATGGCGCGGCTGGCGCCGATCGAGCGGCTCTCGCCCCCCGACCCCATGGTTCGCCAGCGCCTGGGCGCGGCCTTCATGCGCATGAACCTGGTCGAACGGGGGCTACCCCACCTTCAATGGGCGGCGCGAGCCCGGCCCGACGGGCCCACCCTTCGGTTCGACCTGGGCCTCGCCCTGCTCTCCGCCGGGCGGCCTAGGGAGGCGGAAACCGAGCTGAACGCCGCCCTCGCCCTCGATCCGGCCATGCTCCGAGCCCATATGGCGACGGCCAATCTGCGCCGCTCGACGCCGGAGGCAAACCACGTCGATCGCCTCGTCGCGGCGCGGGAGAGCCCCGGCCTCGATCCGGTGGAGCGGGCCGAACTGGGGTTTCCCCTGTTCAAGGAACTGGACGACCTGGGCCGCGTCGCGGAGGCCTGGCCGGTCCTCGAGGAAGCCAACGAAGTCGCCCGCACAAGCCTCCCGCCCTGGTCCGCGCGCGATGACCACGATCTCGTCGAGGCTTTGATAGAGCGGTTCCCGATCGAGGCTTTCGCGTCCTTGCCGGCCGCCGCGGACGGCGCGCGCATCCCGGTTTTCATCGTCGGGCTCCCGCGCACCGGCACCACCCTGGTCGAACGCATCCTCGCGGCCCACAGCCAGGTCGCGGCCATGGGCGAGCTGCCGACCTTCCCGATGATGTTCCGCGGCGCCGCCGAGGGCGTCGACCGGCGGTCGCTGAACGCCGCCCTGGTGCGCGCGACCGCTGGGGCCGACTGGCCGGCGGTCGGCGTACAGTTCCAGGCGGAGACGGCGTTCCTGGCCCAGGGCGCGCGCTTCACCATCGACAAGCTGCCGCTCAACAGCCCGCTGATCGGCGCGATCCGCCTCGCCTTCCCCAACGCCAGGATCATCCACCTGGAGCGAAATCCCATGGACGCCTTGTTCAGCGCCTATCGGGTCCGGTTCTCCGGGCAATACGGCTGGTCGTACCGCCAGGCGGAGATGGCGGCGCACTACGCCAACCACGTTCGCCTCATGGACCACTGGCGCGCCTGCCTGGGCGAGGGCCTGATCGAGGTGGTTTACGAGGATCTCGTCGCCGACCCGGAACCCCAGATCCGCCGGCTGCTGGACGCCTGCGGCCTCGCCTTCGAACCGGCGTGCCTTCGGCCCCACGAGACGCCCGGCGCCGTGCTCACCGCCAGCATCACCCAGGTCCGCTCGCCGATCACCGCCGCCGGGGTCGGCGGGTGGCGGCGATACGCGGCTCGGCTAGAGCCTCTGCGCGCCGCGCTCGAGGCGATGGGCGTGGGGAGCGACACCTAACGAGCGACCTTCGCGCGGCTCGACCGGCGCAAAAAAACGGCGGGCCTTGCGAGCCCGCCGCTGAAGTCCTGAACTGGAAAGTCCCGCTTAGAAGTCGACGGTGGCCCCGACGAACACATAACGGCCGATGGCGTCGTAGGTCTGGGGATAGGTGTTGGCGTTGAACGAGGGGTTGGTGGCGCCCCCAACCAAGGAACCGACCAGCGGCGGCTCCTTGTCGGCGATGTTCTGGACGCCGGCGCGGAAGGTCACCTTGTCCTTCAACCGCCATTGCCCCGACAAGTCGAAGTAGCTCTGCGCGCCGATGTGCTCATCGATCGGGAAGAGGATCGTCGGGTCGTTGATGAAGGGGTTGTCCGACTTGGCCAAAGCATCCACCGAGCCAATATAGCGCCAGCGGCCGGAGACCTCCAGTCCTTGCACCGGCGTCCTCCAGGTGATGCGGAAGTTGTGCCGATAGACCGGAGCGGGCGTGCCGCAGGCGGTCTGCCCAAAGAGGCCGGCGCAGTCGTATTGCGTGAACTCCTTGTTGGCGTCGTTGAAGGCCGAAACTCCGGGGCTGGTGATCAGGTCGAGCAGATAGGTTGCCTGATAGTCGAAGCTCAGGCTGCCGCCGTTTTCCCAACCGAGATTGGAAAGCGGCAGACGATAGGCGGCCGAGAAATCGATCCCGTCGGTCTTCAGAAAGCCGACGTTGACGCTGGTCGCGTCGACAAAGCCATTGGTGCCGAGCCACAAGGAACCCGTGCCGGGCGCCCGGTGGACCAGAGCGCAGGAAGCCGGCGTGGCTTGGAAGACACACTGGTCCAGCGTGATGTCGGGGGCTATTCCCGCCTGGATGTACTGGTCGACCTTGATGCGGAAATAGTCGACCGACAGGCTGAAGCCCGGAAGCATGCGGGGCGTGATGACCCCGCCGATGGTGAACGTCTTGGCGACCTCGGGCTTGAGATTGAGGTTCCCGCCGAACAGGGCGTTGTACTGGCCGGCCGGGTTGACCGCGATGTGCCCGTATTGGGCCGCCGACACGCCGGAATTGGCGCATTGGGCCTCGGTCGGGAAGCCCTCCTGCGTCGCCGGCCCCGCGCAGGGGTCGTGGTTCAGCCCAAGGCCGACCGCCTGGGGCGTGAACAGCTCCAGGATGTTGGGCGCCCGGACCGCGCGATTGAAGCCGGCGCGGAAGCGGATGTCCTCGGTCGGGGCCCATTCGCCGGCCACCTTGTAGGTGTTCGTCTCTCCCGCGAGGTTATAGTGCGAATAGCGGTAGCCACCCTCGAAGCTCAGCGCTTTGACGAACGGCGCGTTCTGGATGATCGGCACGCGGATTTCGCCGAAACCTTCATAGACCTGGTAGGATCCGGACACCGAAGGCGTCGGGCCGCCCTGACCGGCCAGGTCGCCGGTCTCGAACTCCTGGTCCACCCTCAGGTCGAGTTGTTCCTGGCGGTATTCGCCGCCGAAGGCCACGCCGACGGAATCCTCGGCCCAGGGGCTCTTGAGCTGGGAGATATGGCCGGTGATCGCCGCGCTGGCGACCATTTCGGTCGTGGCCCCCTCCTGGAAGCCGTTCGCTTGGATATAGGCCAGCGAGGCGGCCGACGGGGGCGTGGTGGAGAAAGCCCCAAGGTAGGGGACGCAGGTGGGGTCGGTGCCGTTCTGGACGCTGCGGCAGATCAGATTGCCATTCTCATCCGTGACGACATCGAGGGCCTTGGCGGTCTTGGAAAGGGAGAATTCGTGGAGGTATTCCTGAGCGAAGACCGACCGGCCGATCTGGCCATAGGCGTCATAGCTCCAGTCGGAGTTGATCTCGCCCTTGACCCCCAGGACCACGCGATAGTCGGTGTGGCGGAGGTTGGCGACCCGCGGGCCGCCTTCGGTGTTGCGGCGCAGGATAGCGACCGAAGCCTGATCGTTCGGGCCGAGGCCCGCGTCGGTGCAGAGCGTCGAGATCTCTTGCGCCGACAACAGAGGGCTGGTGCAGCCGATGTTGAACGTCTGACCGAAGATGCCGCTGGGAGCGATCTGAGCCAGGGTGTGGTCGTCCATGAACATCAGCTGCATATAGGCGTCGGCGTGCGGATTGAGTTCATAGTGCGCATAGGCGCCCGCTGAATACTGCTCGTCGGGACGCTGGAAGTAGTTGTACGGAGCGAAGTTGAACGCCTCGGTCGTCAAACCCTTCAAAGTATTTCCCGTCGCCGGATCGACCGTGAACAGATAAGATTTGCTTTGAACCGCCAGATCGTTGCTGATTATCGTCGCCGGGTTGTTGGTCAGCGATCCACGGCATTTGAAACTGGTCGCCGTTTCCTGCAAGGCGCAGTTGCTGTAGTCGCGCGCGGATTGGAAGATCGGCTGGATGTTGCGGTAGGTGAAATAGGTTTCGATGTTGCCCTTGCCGTCGGGGCTGCTGACCCCGAGGATCGCCGACAAGTTGGCTTGGCGCCCATCCCAGGTGGATCCGGTGGGCGCGGTGTATCCCCGGGCGGTGTTGAGCCCTTGGACGAAATCGTTGCCGTTGTCGTGCTGGTAGCCGCTGATCTGGGCGTCCAGGCGGATGCCCTCGAAATTCTTCAGCATGATGAAGTTCACCACCCCGGAGACGGCGTCGGAGCCATAGACCGCCGAGGCCCCGCCGGTCAGCACCTCCACCCGGTCGACCAGCTGTTCGGGGATAAAGTTGAGGTCGGTCGTCGGCTGGAAGGGATCGCCCGGCATCACCCGGCGGCCGTCGATCAGCACCAGGGTGCGGGAGGGTCCGAGGCCGCGCAGATCGACCGTCGCGGTGCCGGTCGAGCCGTTGGAGATCTGGCTGCCCTGGCCGGCGAACACCTGGGGCAGGTTGTTCAGCAGATCCTCGGCGCGGACCGAGCCCTGGAGCTTGACCTCCTGACTGCCGACCATGGTGATCGGGCTGGTGCTGGTCAGGTTGGGCTGGGGGATGCGCGAGCCGGTGACCACGAATTCGGTCACGGCGGTGGCTTGGTCGGCGGGCGCGGCGGCCGGGGCCGGCGGCGCGGCCTGGGCGTAGGCGCCGGTCGCGGACATGGCCGCAAGGGCGACGCCGGAAATCATGGACGACGCCATGAGGCGTCCGCGCATGGTCGAATTGGTCAAGTGAGTGTCCTCCAGACAACCGGTGCGCGTCACTGAAAAAGGTGACGCCAGGGTCGCGAGCATGAAAGGTCCCGGGTCAAACCCCCCCGGTTGGGCGACTGTTATCGGTCGGCGGGCGGGCGGGTCAACGCGGATTACAGCCTTGCAAGGTGATCGCCTTCACCCTGTCACTTTCCGGTCACAGATGGCGCCGCCTGGATTGCGGGCGGCGTGCTTCTATTGCGCGACCCGCCACACCTTGGACGGAATTCGCGCCTGGCCGGGAAATCCGCTAAAGGTCCCGCCTGGTCCAAGGAGGGGCGCGCATGCGGCGGATTTCACGAGGCTTGGCGCTCGGCGCCGGTCTGGCGCTTGCCATCGCCCTGCCGGCCGGCGCGGCGTGGGGCGCCGCCGCTCCCACCCGCGCGGCCGTGGTCCAGGCGGTGATCGACTGCCGCAAGATAGAGGACGGGCCCGGTCGCCTCGCCTGTTACGACAAGGCGGTGGACGGCATGGCCCAGGCCGAGGCGAAGGGCGATCTGGTCACCGTGGACCGCGAACAGCGCCGCGCCGTGCGCCGTCAGGCCTTCGGCTTCAACCTCCCCTCCCTCTCCCTGTTCGATCGCGGCGAAAAATCCGGAGAGGCCGACAAGATCAGCGCCAAGGTCGCCGCCGCCTCCCGCGACCCCTACGGCAAGTGGGTGATCAAGCTCGACGACGGCGCCGTCTGGCGCCAGACCGACGCCAACTATCTGGACCGCGACGCCCACAAGGGCTCGACGGTCGAGATCCGCAAAGGCGCCCTGGGCAGCTTCCTGATGAAGGTCGACGGGCAGCAGGCGATCAAGGTGCGCCGCGAGAGTTGAGGCGGAGCGGAGCGAGTGATTCATCCAATCCGTATCGAGACCGCCGCCGTGCGCCCCCGCCATCGGCGCGCAAGAGGGCGCGCCGCC
>JACDGF010000159.1 GCA_013815405.1 Caulobacteraceae bacterium
GGGGGGGGGGGGGGGGGGGGGGGGGGGGGGCGGGGTCGCGATCAGCGTCGCCGCCGGCGAGGCCGGCCTGATCCGCGGCGACGCCCGGCGCCTGGGACAGGTTCTGGGCCATCTGACCGAAAACGCCCTGCGCCGCACGCCGCCCGGCGGCGCGGTCACCTTGTCGGCCACCCGCGCCCTGGGCGAGGTCGCGCTCCAGGTGAGCAACACCGGCCGCGGCATACCCTTCGACATCCAGGCCCACATCTTCGACCGGTTCAGCGCCCAGGACCGCGCCGGGCCGGGCCTCTCTCTGGCCCTGGTCAAGGCCCTGGTGGAGTTGCACGGCGGCTGGGTGGCCCTAGAAAGCGACCCAGCCACGGGCGCCGCCTTCACCTGCCACCTCCCCGAATCCGCCTCGGCGGACGAAGCCCGACCGGAGCTTTTTTGAGCCGGATTGGGACCGCCGCTTCCTACGTCACGGCGCGAGAAAGTGCGCCGCGCCACCCCCGCTTCGCGGGCGAGGACTAAGAAAACCCTCCCCCGTGGATGGCTTCACGGGGGAGGGGGACCACGAAGTGGTGGAGGGGGGCGCGGGTCACGAGCCGGCGCCCGGCGGTCCCACCCTCAGTGCTGGCTCTCCGGCATGCGGACCACCAGGCCGTCGATCTCCTCGCTGACCTTGATCTGGCAGGAGAGGCGGGAGTTGGTTTCGACGTTCTCGGCGAAGTCGAGCATGGATTCCTCCATCGCCGAGGGCGTGCCCGTCTTGTCCCGCCAAGCCTCGTCCACATAGACATGGCAGGTGGCGCAGGCGCAGGCGCCGCCGCAGTCCGCGTCGATGCCCGGGACGTTGTTCTTGACCGCCCCTTCCATCACCGAAAGGCCGCTCTTCACGTCGATGACGTGCTCGGCGCCAGTGTGTTCGATGTAGGTGATCTTCGCCATGGGCTCCCACGCCTAGACCCTTGTCAGGCGGCGACCTCTTTCATGGAAACGGCGGTATCCGCAAGCCTCGCGCGCGAGATCGGTCGCCTCTGGCCGATGAGTTGGCGCCCGGCCATGAATTCGGCCGGCGCATTGACCGCCTCCACCGCCTGGACCGTGTCGCCCTTGAGGTGAAAGACAGCGAACTTGGCGCCTGCCGGGTCGCCGCGCACGACCATGTCGTCTATGTCGAAGGCGAGGCCGGCGAACTGCAGCTTGAGGTCGTACTGGTCCGACCAGTTCCAGGTGACCTCGTGGGGCGGCGCGGGGCGCCCGGCGATGATCGACGCGGCCTGCCTCGCCTGTTCGAGGGCGTTGGCGACGCTTTCCAGCCAGAACATCCGCGCATAGTGCGGGATCGGTCGATGGGTGACGTCGCCGATGGCGAAGACCTGGGGATCGGCGGTCCGCGCCTCCCCGTCGACCACCACCCCGGCCACGCACTCCAGCCCCGCCTCCCGCGCCAGATCGTCGTTGCGCGCCAGCCCCACCCCGATGAGGACGGCGTCGCAGGCGACTGCCCGTCTCCCCGCCAGCCGCACGCCGGTGACATGGCCTGCTTCGCCTTCGAACGCCTCCACCATCGCCCCCACCTCGAAGGCGACGCCCCGGGCCTCATGGTAGCGGGTCAGGAACGAGCACAGGGGCTCCTTGGCCACCCGGGCCAGGATAGCGGCCTCGCGCTCGATCACCACAACCTCCGCCCCGAGGAACCGCGCCGAGGCGGCCACCTCCAGCCCGATATAGCCGCCCCCGACCACCGCCAGGCGCCGGCCGGGCCCGAGCGCGCCCTTGAGGGCCTCCGCATCGGACGCCGAGCGAAGGGAGAGGACCCCCGCCAGATCAGCGCCCCGGATCGGCAGCGCCCGCGCCCGCGCCCCCATGGCCAGGATCAGGCTGTCGTAGGCGAAGCTTCGCCCGTCGGCGAGGCATACAGTTCGCTCCGACCGCTTGAGGCTCGTCACGCGCGCTCCAAGCACAAGCTCGATCCCCGCCCCGGCGTAGAAGCTTTCCGGCTTGAGCATCAGGCTCTCGGCGTCCGCCTCGCCCTTGAGCCATGCCTTGGACAGCGGCGGCCTCTGATAAGGAGCGATGGGCTCCTCGCCGATCAGGGTGATGGGCTCGGCATAGCCGTAACTCCGAAGTAGCGCCGCCGCGGTCCCCCCGGCATGCCCCGCCCCCACGATCACCACGCCCGCGCCCGTCCGGCTGACGGTTACACGCTCACGGCCCGGATGGGCCCCACTCAAGGACGCCGACCAACGACGTTCTCGGCGAGACGACCCTCCGCACTCGAAAGAGGCGCGCTCAGCCCTGACAGGCGCAAAACTTCGTCCAACGAAATCTCACCGTCGAGTCCATTGTCCGCCTCCCATGAGAACCAGTCGGGAGCATCGAGCGCGCTTTCGATCCCGGCGCCGTTCGCCGATTCGGATCGAAAGCTCGCCATGCCGGAAGCGGATGTAGATTGGCCGACCGTCAACGAGTCGTCCTTCCCATTGCGATGGGCAGGCGAGGCAGGTTTGAACCAGCGTCTTGACTTGCCGCATCGCCCTACGCCACCCGCTCCACCAGCATCGCCTTGACCTCGGCGATCGCCTTGGCGGGGTTGAGGCCCTTGGGGCAGACCTGGGCGCAGTTCATGATGGTGTGGCAGCGGTAGAGCTTGAACGGGTCTTCCAGGGCGTCCAGGCGCTCGCCTGCGGCCTCGTCGCGGCTGTCGGCCAGCCAGCGGCGGGCCTGGAGCAGGGTGGCGGGGCCGAGGAACTTTTCGCCGTTCCACCAGTAGCTCGGGCATGCCGTGCTGCAGCATGCGCAGAGGATGCACTCATAGAGGCCGTCGAGCTTGGCCCGTTCTTCCTCGGACTGGCGCCACTCGGCCTGGGGCCGGGGCGTCGTGGTGTGCAGCCACGGCTCGATCGAGGCGTACTGGGCGTAGAACAGGGAGAGGTCGACCACTAGATCCTTGATCACCGGCTGGCTCGGCAGGGGAGACACCTGGACTTCCTTCCCTGGAACCTCGGCCCAGCCGTGGGTGCAGGCCAGGGTGTTGCGCCCGCCGATGTTCATGGCGCAGGAGCCGCACACCCCCTCGCGGCACGAGCGGCGGAAGGCGAGGGTGGAATCCATCGTGTTCTTGATGTGGATCAGGGCGTCCAGGACCATCGGCCCGCAGGCGTCGACGTCCACGTCGTAGCGGTCCCAAGCCGGATTGCCCGCGCCCTCGGGATCCCAGCGATAGACCCGGAACGTCTTGACCCGGCCCGACCCCGCCGCCGCGCGGTGGTGGCGGCCCTGGCCGACCGTGGAGTTCTTCGGAAGCGTAAGCCGCACCAACGTCGCTACCTCTCAAACCGATTCACGGGCGATCCGCCATGGTGCGCTCGGGAAGGCCATTCAGGTCCGCCATCCAGGCGAGCCGGCTGCGCGTCCAGATGTGCTCCACCGGCGGCGCGGACTCGGGGTCGTCCAGGCTGGCGGTGGTCACGTCGATGCGCTTGCCGCCATAGTCCGCGTGGACGAAGGTGAGCTGGGTTCCGCACGTGCCGCAGAAGGCCCGCTCCGCCTCCGGCGTCGAGGCGAACACCGCCGGGGCGCCGGCGGTGTAGCGGAAATCGGCCCGTTCGACGGTGAACCAGGCGACGGCCGGCGCGCCGGTGGTGGCGCGGCAGATCGAACAGTGGCAGAGCGCGCGCTCGGTCGGCTCGCCGCCGGCCTCGTAGCGCACCGCGCCGCAGTAACAGCCGCCGGTCAACATCGGCTCAATACACCCGCGCCTTGGGGGGGATGTAGGCGACGTCGTTGGTCATGGTGTAGGCGTGGACCGGGCGATAGTCGATCCGCACCCCGCCCGTGGCGTCGTCGAACCAGGCCAGAGTGTGTTTCATCCAGGCCTCGTCGTCGCGCTCGGGGAAATCTTCCCGGGCGTGGGCGCCGCGGCTTTCGGTGCGGTTGACGGCGCTGGCCACGGTGACGACGGCCTGGCCGATCAGGTTCTCGAACTCCAGCGTCTCGACCAGGTCGGTGTTCCAGATCAGCCCCCGGTCGGTGACGCGCAGGTCGGCGCGCTTGCCGTGGATCGTCTCCAGGCGGCGTACGCCCGACTCCAAGGTCTCGCTGGTCCGGAAGACGGCGGCGTCCTCCTGGGTCGCCATCTGCATCTCCAGGCGCAGGGCCGAGGTGGGGATCGCTCCGGCTGCGTGGCGCAGGCGGTCGAACCTGGCCAGGTGCGGGTCGGTCCAGGACGCCTGGAGTTCGCGCTGGCTGGCCCCGGCCTTGAGCGCCTCGCCGCAGTGGAGCCCGACCGCGCGGCCGAACACCACCAGGTCGATCAGCGAATTGGAGCCCAGGCGGTTGGCCCCATGCACCGAGACGCACGCCGCCTCGCCCACCGCCAGCAGCCCCGGAACCACAGCGTCCGGATCATCGCCCGCCAAGGTCACTACCTCGCCGTGGAAGTTGGTCGGTATGCCGCCCATGTTGTAGTGCACCGTCGGCAGGACGGGGATCGGGTCCTTGGCGACATCGACGCCGGAGAAGATCCGGGCGGTGTCCGAGATCCCCGGCAGACGCTCGTGCAGCACCTTGGGGTCGAGGTGGTCCAGGTGCAGGAAGAGATGGTCCTGCTTGGACCCCACGCCTCGGCCCTCCCGGATCTCGATGGTCATGGCCCGGCTGACCATATCGCGGGGGGCGAGATCCTTCACCGACGGGGCATAGCGCTCCATGAACCGCTCGCCCGCCGAATTGGTGAGGTAACCCCCCTCGCCCCGCGCCCCCTCGGTGATCAAGCAGCCGGCGCCATAGATGCCGGTGGGGTGGAACTGGACGAACTCCATGTCCTGCAAGGGCAGGCCCGCGCGCAGGGTCATGCCGCCCCCGTCTCCGGTGCAGGTATGGGCCGAGGTGCAGGAAAAATAGGCCCGGCCGTAGCCGCCGGTGGCCAGGACCACGGCCTGGGCGGAGAAGCGGTGCAGGGTCCCATCGTCCAGCTTCCAGGCGGCGACGCCCCGGCAGACGCCTTCGTCCATGATGAGGTCGAGGGCGAAATATTCGATGAAGAATTCCACCTGCCGGCTCAGCGCTTGGCCGTACATGGCATGGAGCATGGCGTGGCCAGTCCGGTCGGCGGCGGCGCAGGTGCGCTGGATCGGGGCCTCGCCGTAGTTGCGGGTCATACCGCCGAAAGCGCGCTGATAGATCTTGCCCTCGACCGTGCGCGAGAACGGCACGCCCCAGTGCTCCAGCTCATAGACCGCCGCCGGGGCCTCGCGGACCATGTATTCGATGGCGTCCTGATCGCCCAGCCAGTCCGAGCCCTTGACCGTGTCGTACATGTGCCAGCGCCAGTCGTCGGGGCCCATGTTGCCGAGGCTGGCCGAGATGCCGCCCTGGGCTGCGACCGTGTGCGAGCGGGTGGGGAAGACCTTGGTGACGCAGGCCGTCTTCAGCCCCGCCTCGACGCAGCCGAGCGCCGCGCGCAGGCCCGAGCCCCCGGCGCCGACCACGACCACATCGAACGTGTGGTCGATGAATTCATAGGCGGCCATGGTCAGGATGCGCCCACGGCGAAAGCGACCTTCAGGACGCAGACCACGGTCAGCGCCGCGGCGCCCGCACAGACGAACGTGTTGGCGATCAGCAAGAGGGTCTTGGTGGCCGGGCGGGCGATGTAGTCCTCGATGATCGTCCGCATTCCGATCCGGGCGTGGTAGAAGCCGGCGAGGGTCAGAAGAACCAGCACGGCGGCGTCGACCGGAGAGGCGGCCCAGGCCAGCGCGCCCGCGTAACCGCCGCCGGCGAGAGCCAGGCCGACCAGACGCCCCACAGG
>JACDGF010000160.1 GCA_013815405.1 Caulobacteraceae bacterium
GGCCTGGGAGACGGGCGAGGGCAATCTCGCGGCCACCTATCTCTTCGTGACGGCCTATCCGCCCGCGCGGGCGGCGCAGGTTTCCTTCGTGGCCGCGCTGGCGGTGGCGGATCTGGCCTCCGCCTTCGTGGCGCCGGCCCTGGTCGGCCTCAAATGGCCGAACGACACCCTGATCGCCGGGGCCAAGGCGGCCGGCGTCCTTGTGGAATCCGGGCCGGCCGGGAAGGGGAGGCTGTGGGTGGCGGTGGGGATCGGGGTCAATCTGGCGCGCGCGCCGGCGGTCAGCGAGCGGCCGGCCACCGCGTTTCGCGATCATATGCGCGCGCCGGCGCCAACCCCTCTCGACGCCCTGGCAATCCTGGCGGCGGCTTTCGAGCTCTGGCGAGACCTATGGGAACGTCTTGGTTTTCCCCCGATCGCCGAAGCGTGGACCGCCCGGGCGCATGGCCTGGGAGCGCCCTGCACCGCCCGTCTCGCGACCGAGACGATCGCCGGCATCGCCGAGGGACTCGACGCGGACGGCGCGCTCAGGCTTAGAACCGCGTCCGGAGCGGTGCGCCGCATCACCGCCGGCGACGTGTTCTTCTAGAGGGATCCCCGCGATGCTTCTGGCCATCGAGCAGGGCAACACCAATACGCTGTTCGCCGTGCACGACGGCGCCCGCTGGCTCGCCCAGTGGCGCGCGGGCACCGACGCCGCGCGCACGGCCGACGAATACGCCGTCTGGCTCACCCAGCTCCTGACCCTCGCCGGCTTGTCGGTGGGCGCCATCGACGGCTGCATCGTCTCCAGCGTGGTGCCGCAGTCGATCTTCAATCTGCGCAATCTCGCCCGGCGCTACCTTCATGTCGAACCGATGGTGGTCGGCGAGAACGTCGACCTGGGCATCGCGGTGCGCATCCAGAAACCCTCCGAGGCCGGGGCGGACCGCCTGGTCAACGCTATCGGCGCGCACATCACCTATCCGGGCGCGCTGCTGGTGGTCGATTCCGGGACCGCGACCACCTTCGACATCGTCGGCGCCGACGGGGCGTTCGAGGGCGGGGCGATCGCGCCGGGCATCAACCTCTCGATGCAGGCCTTGCACGAGGCGGCGGCCCGATTGCCCCGCGTCGCCATCCAGCGGCCGGCCCGGGTCATCGGCAAGGATACGGTCGAGGCCATGCAGTCGGGAGTCTATTGGGGCTATGTATCGCTGATCGAGGGACTAGTCAGGCGGATGAAGGCGGAATATCCGGCGCCCCTGACCGTGCTGGGCACCGGCGGCATCGCCTCCCTTTTCGAACACGCCACCACGGCCATCGATCATTTCGACCATGACCTGACCATCCTGGGCCTGCTCGAAATCGTACGGCGCAATCCCCATTTCGGCGACAGATGACAAAATCAGCTGAAGACGAACTCGTCTTCCTGCCGCTGGGCGGGTCAAACGAGATCGGGATGAACTTCAACCTCTATGGTTTCGGCCCGCCTCACGCCCGCAAGTGGATCGTGGTCGATCTGGGCGTCACCTTCGGCGACCAGACCACGCCGGGCGTCGACATCATCCTGCCCGATCCCGCCTTCATCGAGGAGCACGCGGACGACATCCTGGGCATCGTCCTCACCCACGCCCACGAGGACCACATCGGCGCCGTCGCCTGGCTGTGGCCGCGCCTGAAAGCGCCCCTCTACGCCACGCCGTTCACCGCCTTCCTCCTGCGCGAGAAGCTGCGCGAGGCGGGCCTGCTGGACGCGGCGCGGATCACCGAGGTCCCCCTGGGCGGGACGATCACTCTGGGGCCGTTCCAGGTCACCCTGATCACCCTTACTCATTCCATCCCCGAGCCCAACGGCCTGGCGATCCGCACGCCGCTGGGCGTTATCCTGCACACGGGCGACTGGAAGATCGACCCCGACCCGCTAACCGGCGCCGCACCCGACGAGGCGGCCATCCGGCGCCTGGGCGAGGAGGGCGTGCTGGCCATGGTCTGCGATTCCACCAATGTGTTCGTCGACGGCGAGGCCGGGTCCGAGGCGAAGGTGCGCGCCACCCTGGGCGCCTTGATCGGGCAGTTGAAGGGCAAGGTCGCCGCCGCCTGTTTCGCCTCCAACGTGGCGCGGATGGACAGCATCATCCGGGCCGCCGAGGCCAACGGCCGGCGGGTCTGCCTGGTCGGCCGCTCGATGATCCGCATGTCCCAGGCCGCCCGTTCGGTGGGCCTGCTGAGCGGCCTCGCGCCCTTCGTTTCCGACGCCGAGGCCCGGAAGTTTCCGCCCGAGAACATCCTCTATCTCTGCACCGGCAGCCAGGGCGAGCCGCGCGCGGCGCTCTCGCGGATGGCCGACGGCAGCCACCCCCACGTCAAGCTGGGGCAGGGAGACGCCTGCGTCTTCTCCTCGCGGATCATCCCCGGCAACGAGATCCCCATCCGCAACCTGCAGAACAAGCTCGCCGACCGGGGCGTGCGGCTCTACACCGAACGCGATCATCCCGGCATCCACGTCTCGGGCCATCCCTGCCGGGACGAGCTGAAGCGGATGTATCAGTGGGCGCGGCCCCGGATCGCCGTGCCGACCCACGGCGAGCGGCGCCATCTGCTCGAGCACGCGGCGCTGGCCGGGGATCTTCAGGTCCCCCAGACGATCGCCCCGCGCAACGGCGACATGGTCCGCCTGGCGCCGGGGGAGCCGGCGGTGATCGACGAGGTTCGCGCCGGCCGGCTCTATGTGGACGCCGGGATGGTGACGCCCGAGCACGGCGAGGCCCTGCGCGAGCGCCGTCACGCGGCCGTGAACGGCGTCCTCACCATCTGCGTCGCCCTGGACGGACGCAACCAGATTGTCTCGGGACCGGAGGTGCGGGCGCTGGGCATGCCAGGCGGTGATGACAACCGACTGGCCGACACGCTCGATGATCTGGCGGGCGAGGCGAGGGGGGCCATGGGCCACCTGCCCAATGGCGATCGCGACGACGACCGCGCCGTGGAGGCCGCCCTCTCGCGTGTGGTCAAGAAAGCCGCCTTCCGCATCTGGAAGCGCCGCCCGGTAGTGGAGACCACGGTGCTGAGGGTGTAGGGATCGCACATGATCGGCAAGCTCAACCATGTCGGAGTCGCCACGCCCTCGATCGAGGAGTCCTGGAGGCTCTACCGCGATGTCCTGGGCGCGACCGACATCACCGAAAAGCGCGCTCTGCCCGAGCAGGGGGTTTGGGTCTCCTTCGTCAACCTGCCCAACGCCCAGATCGAACTGATCGAGCCGCTCGGCGCGGAGTCTCCGATCCACGGCTTTCTCGCCAAGAACCCACGCGGCGGCCAGCATCACGTCTGCTTCGAGGTCCCCGACATCCTCGCGGCGCGCGACGAGCTGCGCGCCAACGGGGCGGCGGTCCTGGGAACGGGCGAACCGCGCATCGGCGCCCACGGCGTGCCGGTGATCTTCGTCCATCCCAGGGACATGGGCGGGGTGCTGGTTGAATTGATGGCGACGCCAGAAACGACGCACGTGTCATGACCCATATCACTTTGACTCGGCTTACTATTTTTCCGTTTTCCTCGCGTAGGCGGGGACCCAGGCTTTTTCTGCAACCCATGGTGCGTGACGATAAAACACCTGGGTCCCCGCCTACGCGGGGAAGAGCGGAAGGGGTTGGTCGAGCCGTCGGGACCGTGTTCCTCAGATGAGCCTCGCCACCGGGATCGCCATCTATCTGACCATCTGGTGGACGGCCCTCTTCGCCATCCTGCCCCTGGGGGCGCGCAGCCACGCCGAGGCGGGGATCGAGGTTCCCGGCGGGGGCGACCCGTCCTCGCCGGTCGAGCCCAGGCTGAAACGCAAGTTCATCACCACCACCTGGGTCTCGGCGATCCTCTTCGCCCTGCTGTGGCTGACCCTTCACCTCCACCTGGTCAGGCTGCCGAGTTTCCCCGGCCCGCACTGACGCGTTGCCAAGGCGCCGCCGGCGAGGCTATCTCGCCCCCTCACCCCATCCCTGGGACGATCTTCTAAGATGCGCCTGTCGCGCTATTTCCTGCCCGTGCTTCGCGAGACCCCCGCCGAGGCGCAGATCGCCTCGCACCGGCTGATGCTGCGCGCCGGCATGCTGCGCCAGGAGGCGGCGGGCATCTATGCCTGGCTGCCGCTGGGCCACCGGGTCTTGAGGAAGGTCGAGCGGATCGTCCGCGAGGAGATGGACCGAGCCGGCGCCATCGAGCTTCTCATGCCGACCCTTCAGCTCGCCGACCTGTGGCGAGAGAGCGGCCGCTACGACGACTATGGCGCCGAGATGCTGCGGATCACCGACCGGCATCAGCGTGAACTCCTGTTCGGCCCCACCAACGAGGAGATGATCACCGAGATCTTCCGCGCCTATATTCGTTCCTACAGGGACTTGCCGAAGAATCTTTACCACATCCAATGGAAGTTCCGGGACGAACAGAGGCCGCGGTTCGGCGTCCTGCGCGGTCGCGAATTTCTGATGAAGGACGCCTATTCGTTCGATCTGGACGTGGGACAGGGTCGCGCCGCCTACAATCGGATGTTCGTGGCTTATCTGCGCGCCTTCGCCCGCATGGGCCTAAAAGCGATCCCGATGAAGGCCGAGAGCGGCCCGATCGGCGGCGAGCTCAGCCACGAGTTCATCGTCCTGGCCAAGACCGGGGAATCGGCGGTGTTCCTCGACCGGCGGATGCTGGACCTGCCCATTCCGGGCGACGACCTGGACTACGACGGCGACCTCGCCGGCCTCGTCGACGCCTGGACCTGCCACTATGCGGCCACCGACGACGTCCACGACGCGGCCCGGTACGAGCGGGAAACAGCCGCGGAGGATCGGATGAGCGCGCGTGGCATCGAAGTGGGGCAGACCTTCTTCTTCGGCGACAAATACTCCGCGCCGATGAAGGCGACCGTTTCCGGCCCGGACGGGGTCGACCGGGCGGTCCAGATGGGCAGCTATGGCGTCGGCATATCGCGCCTGGTGGGCGCCATCATCGAGGCCAGCCACGATGACGCGGGGATCATCTGGCCCGAGCCCGTGGCCCCGTTCGGGGTCGAAATCCTCAATCTGCGCCCCGGCGACGCCGCCGTCGATGCCGCCTGCGACGAGTCCTACGGCGCCCTGACCGCCGCCGGCAAGGAACCCCTCCTGGACGACACCGGCGAGCGGCCGGGCGGCAAGTTCGCCACCGCCGATCTCATCGGCCTCCCCTGGCAATTGATCATCGGCCCGCGGGGCTTGGCGGAGGGATCGGTGGAGCTGAAACGCCGCGCCACCGGTGAGCGCCGGAGCCTGCCGCTCGACGACGCCCTGAGGGCGATTTGCGGGTGAGGGGTGGGCGCGGCGAGTATCCAAATTTCCTCCCTCCCCTTCATGGGGAGGGACAGGCCGCGAAGCGGCCAGGGTGGGGAAGTGCGCAGCAATCCCCGGCGTCGAGGCGGTGTCAGACTTCCCCACCCCGGCCTTTCAGGCCGACCCTCCCCATGAAGGGGAGGGAGGTTGGGCTCGCGACCTCCTCATGACCGCTCGCCCCTTCAGCACCTGGGAGCGGTCGATCGCGATCCGCTATCTGCTGGCCAAGCGGAGCCAGGGCGGGGTGGCGCTGATCTCGATCATTTCCTTCGTCGCCATCGCCCTGGCGGTGGCGGCGCTGGTCATCACCATGTCCATCATGAACGGCTTTCGCGCCGAATTGAGCGCCAAGATCCTCGGCTTCAACGGCCATGCTTTCGTCGTGGGCGGGGCCATGACCCCCTCCGGGCGCGATGCGATGGTGCGCCG
>JACDGF010000161.1 GCA_013815405.1 Caulobacteraceae bacterium
GGCGGTCATTTTCGTCACCGGCCACGCCGCCGGCGGCGCGGCCCCGGACCTCGACTGGCCGACCCTGGCCAAGGCCAACCAGACGCTGGTCGTCTACATGGGCCTCGCCAACGCCGCCGCCATAGCCGCGCGCATGATCGAGGCCGGCCGGGCGGCCGCCACGCCCGCCCTGATCGTCGAGAACGCCAGCCTCCCAGAGGAACGGCGCGTGGTGACGAGCCTGGCGAAGCTGGGCGCGTCGGCGGCCGGGTTTTCTGGACCGGCCCTGCTGATCGTCGGCGAGGCGATGGCGACGGCGGAGGCCAGCGTTTCCTTCCTCCCTCCCCTTCATGGGGAGGGACAGGCCGCGCAAGCGGCCAGGGTGGGGAAGTCGGGATCATCGGCGGCGTTGGTGGAGCTTCAGACTTCCCCACCCGGCGCTTCGCGCCACCCTCCCCACAAGGGGGAGGGAGGGCGATGAAGGCGCTGACGGCCAACCGGCTCGACGACGGCGAGGTGGTGTTCTGGAACGCGGGCGCCTGGCGCGAGGCCTTCGTAGAGGCCGAGATCTTCGAGGGCGAGGACGCCGCGGAGGCCGCCGAGGCCCGGGCCAAGGGCCAGATCACCCTGTTGGTCGAGCCCTACCTCATCGACGTGGCCCCGGTGGACGGCGGCTTGGCCCCGGTCAGCTACCGCGAACGCCTGCGCGCTCTTGGGCCGACCAATAAGCTCGATCACGGCAAGCAGGCGGCGGGCGGCGGGGGCATCGAGGTTCTCGCCCACGCCCGCGGATCGGCCCGCTCCACCGGCCGCGTCAACCTGATCAAGCGCAAGTAGAGGGCGCGGCGATGGTCTATGCCTATGACCGGATCGACGAGCGGATGCTGGCCGACCGGGCGGCGGAATTCCGCGAACAGTGCGGCCGCCGCCTGGCCGGAGAGATCACCGAGGACCAGTTCAAACCCATCCGGCTGATGAACGGCCTCTATCTGCAGCTCCACGCCTATATGCTGCGCATCGCCATCCCCTATGGCACCCTGGACGGGGCCAAGCTGCGCGCCCTGGCCCATGTGGCGCGGACCTATGACCGGGGCTACGGCCACTTCACCACCCGCACCAACCTCCAGCTGCACTGGATCAAGCTCAGGGACGCGCCGGACATCCTCGATGAGCTGGCCAAGGTCGGGCTGCACGCCATCCAGACCTCGGGCAACTGCATCCGCAACCTCACCGCCGACCCCCACGCCGGGGCCACGGCCGACGAGGTCGACGATCCGCGCATCTGGGCCGAGGCGATCCGCCAGTGGTCGACTTTCCACCCGGAATTCTCGTTCCTGCCGCGCAAGTTCAAGATCGCGGTGACGGCGGCCAGCCAGGATCGGGCGGCGATCCGGGTCTATGACATCGGCCTGCGCCTGCACCGCGACGAGGACGGGGCGCTGGCTTTCGAGGTTCTGGTGGGCGGGGGGCTGGGGCGCACGCCGTATCTCGGCCCCACCATCCGCGAACGCCTGCCGGTCAAGCATCTGCTGTCCTATCTGCAGGCGATCTTGCGGGTCTACAACCGCCACGGGCGGCGGGACAATCTGTGGAAGGCCCGGATCAAGGTCCTGGTCGCGTCCCTGGGGGCCGAGGAATTCGGCCGCCAGGTCGACGAGGAATGGGAGGCGTCCGACAAGGCGGCGGCGGATCTTCCCGATACGGAACTCGCCCGCATCCGGGCCGCCTTCGCGCCCCGGGGCTTCGACACCCTGCCGCGCGTCTCCGCCGCGTTCGAGACCCTCGAGGCGGACGACCGCGCCTTTGCCCGTTTCGCCCGCCACAACGTCAAGCCGCACAAGATGGCCGGATACGCCATCGTCGATGTGTCCTTGAAGGCGCCCGGCGAGACGCCCGGTGACTGTTCCGCCGACCAGATGGACCTGATCGCCGGCCTCGCCGAGCGCTATTCCCTGGACGAGGTCCGCGTCGCCTACGAACAGAATCTGATCCTGCCCCACGTCCGGCTGGACGATGTGCCGGACGTCTGGCGGGCCCTGGCGGAAGCGGATCTCGCCACCCCCAACATCGGCCTGATCAGCGACATCATCGCCTGCCCGGGGCTGGACTATTGCGCCCTGGCCAACGCCCGGGCCATCCCGATCGCCCAGGACATCGCCCGCAAGTTCGCCGACCCCGAGCTGGCCGAGACGATCGGCGAGCTGAAGATCAAGATCAGCGGCTGCATCAACGCCTGCGGCCACCACCATGTCGGCCACATCGGTATCCTGGGGGTCGATAAGAAGGGCGAGGAATACTACCAGCTGACCCTGGGCGGTTCGGGCGAGGACGACGCGTCGATCGGCCAGATCCTCGGCCCCGCCCTGCCCGCCGACAAGGTGACCGGCGCCGTCGACGACCTCGTCGCGGTCTATCTGCGCGAGCGCCAAGGGAGCGAGCGCTTCCTGGACACCTATCGGCGCGCCGGCCTCGCCCCGTTCAAGGAGGCCGTTTATGCCGAGGCTCATTAGGTGGAAGGACGGCCGGGCCGAGGCGGCGGAGGATCCGTTCACCGCGGTGGCTGACGATGAAGTCGTGCCCCCGGGCGACGTGATCATCTCCCTGACCCGGTTCCAGGTCGAGGGTGAGCACCTGCTGGGGCAAGGCCGCCAGGTGGGCGTGCGGGTCGAGCCGGACGAGGCCGTCGAAGCCCTGGCCTACGACCTGCCCAGGATCGCCGTCGTCGCCCTGGCCTTCCCCAAGTTCCGCGACGGCCGCGCCTTCAGCGCCGCGCGCATCCTGCGCGAACGCCTGAACTACGCCGGCGAGGTCAGGGCGGTTGGCGACGTCCTCCTGGAGCAGGCCAGATTCATGGTCCGCTGCGGCTTCGACGCCTTCGAGGCGGCCGACGGCGCCACGCCCCGGCAATGGGCCGCCGTGGCGACGCGCTTCCATCACGTCTATCAGCGCGCCGCCGATGGCCGCGAACCGGCCTTCGCCGAACGGGTGCGCGCATGAGCCTGGCGTTCGATCAGATCGAGCGGCCGCGCGCACTCGCCCGGAGTTTCGAGCCGCGAACCCTTGACGCCCAGAGCCTCGACGCCCGATGGCGCCACGCCCACCCGGCCGACATCCTCGCCGGGGCGGCCGCGACTTTCGGCGACCGCCTGGCCCTGGTCTCCTCGTTCGGGGCCGAATCGGCGGTGTTGCTGCACATGGCCGCCCAGGTCGATCCGGGGATGACGATCCTCTTCCTCGACACCGGCATGCTGTTCGGCCAGACCCTCGACTATCGCCGCAACCTCGCCGCCCAGCTCGGCCTCACCGGGGTGCGCGACCTGCGCCCCCGCTTCCAGGATCTGGCGGTGGGCGATCCCGACGCCGATCTGTGGAAGACCGACACCGACGCCTGCTGCCATATCCGCAAGGTGCTGCCTCTGGATCGGGCCCTGGCCGGGTTCGACGCCTGGATCAGCGGGCGCAAGCGTTTCCACGGCGCCGGACGGGCGCGGCTGCCGGTCGTCGAGCAGGCCGAGGGCCGGATCAAGATCAATCCCCTGGCCAACCGGACGAAAGCCGATCTCGACGCCTATGCGGCCAGGTTCGATCTTCCGGCCCACCCCCTGGTCGCCGCCGGATTCCCCTCGATCGGCTGCTGGCCGTGCACCGAGGCGGTGGACGAAGGAACTGATCCGAGGGCCGGCCGCTGGGCGGGCTCGCAAAAGACCGAATGCGGCATACATACCGCCCGCGCCCCCGGCGCGGCGCCGTTCGTCGGCGGCGACATCTGACGCCAAAGGCCATAAGTCTCTTCAAGCATGACCGACATCGCCACCATCGCCGCTCCTCCCGCCAAGGCGCGCGGCGCGTTCCACGCCGAGACCGTGACCTGGGTCCGCCACTGGACCCCGTCGCTGTTTTCCCTGCGCACGACCCGGGACCCGAGCCTGCGCTTCTCCAGCGGCCAGTTCCTGATGCTGGGGCTGGAGGTGGACGGCAAGCCCCTGCTTCGCGCCTATTCCATCGCCAGCGCCCCCTGGGCCGACGAGCTGGAATTCTATTCGATCAAGGTTCCCGGCGGCCCGCTCACTTCGCGCCTGCAGCTGATCCGCGAGGGCGACGAGATCCTGATCGGCAAGAAACCCACCGGAACCCTGGTGCTCGACGGCCTGCGCCCTGGCCGCAACCTCTATCTCCTGGGAACCGGCACCGGCCTCGCGCCCTTCCTCGGCCTGGCGCGCGACCCGGAGGTCTATGAGCGGTTCGACAAGGTGATCGTCACCCACACCGTGCGCGAGGTGGCCGACCTCAACTACCGGGACCTGCTCTCCCGCGACCTGCCCAATGACCCGGATCTGGGCGACCTCATCGCGCCGAAGCTTATCTACTACCCCACCGTCACCCGCGAGCCCTTCGTCACGCAGGGCCGGATCACCGACCTCATCACGTCCGGCCAGCTCTTCGCCGACATCGGCCTTCCCCCGCTGGACCCGGCCCGCGACCGCCTGATGCTGTGCGGCGGCCCCTCGGTCCTGGCCGACCTCAAGGCCCTTCTGCTCGCCCGCGGCTATGAAGAAGGCGCCGTCGCCACCCCCGGCGACTTCGTCCTGGAGCGGGCCTTCGTGGAGAGCTAGACCGGAGCGCGGGGTTTGTCAGCCCGCTTCTTTTGGAGTGCGGCCCGAGGAGCGGGCTGGAAGCCCGCGCTCGGAAGGCTTACCCTCGGCGGACCGTGACGAACCGCCTTCTACTCTTGTTGGCCGCGCTGATCGCCGCGCCTGCCCTGGCCGCCGAGGTGACGCCGACGGGCCAGGCGATCACGCCCACGGCCGCCCCCGGCGCGATCTTTCAGCCGCTCAATCCCGACCTGCCGGGCGATCCCTCTTTTACCGCCGGCCAGGCCGCGGCCATGGTCCTCTCGCCGGACGGCAAGACCCTTCTCATCCTCACCAGCGGCTTCAACCGGACCTTCGGGCCCGACGGCAAGCTCATCGCCGACCGGTCGAACGAATACGTCTTCGTCTATGACGTCGCCGGGCCCGCGCCGGTCAAGCGCCAGGTGCTCACCGTCCCCAACAGTTTCCTGGGGCTGGCCTGGGCCCCCGGCGGCGGGCGGTTCTATGTCTCGGGAGGCGTGGACGACGACGTGCTGGAGTTCGCCGGCGCCCCGGGCTCCTTCAAGCTGGCGCGCACCCTGCTGCTCGGCCACAAGAGCGGCCTCGGCCTGGCGGTGAAGCCGGAGGCCGCGGGCCTCGCGGTCAGCCCCGACGGACGCCGGCTGCTGGTGGCCAATCTGCAGAACGATTCGGTCAGCCTGGTGGATCTTCAAACCGGCGCGGTCGTCGACCAGGACCTCCGCCCCGGCGTGATCGACAAGGCCCGCGCGGGCCAGCCGGGCGGGACCTTTCCCCGGGCGGTCGCCTGGATATCCGACGCCAAAGCTTATGCGGCCAGCCAGCGCGACCGCGAGATCATCGCCCTGGAGATGGGGCCGGGCGGGGCGCGAGTCACCGGCCGGATCCGGACCCGGGGCCAGCCCGTGGCCCTGCTTCCCGGCCCGGGGGGCCGCCTCTACGCCGCCCTGGACAATACCGACAGCATCGCGGTGATCGACACCGCCGCCGACCGGATCAGCGAGGACATCCCCACCGCCGGGCCGCCCGGCGCGGCCGGCAAGGCGCTGGGGGGGGCGGGGTCCAACGCCCTGGCCCTCACCCCCGACGGGCGGACCCTGCTGGTCACCAACGGGGCGCAGAACGCCCTGGCGGTGGTCCGGCTGGGCGCCAGGGCCTCGGCCGTGGCCGGCC
>JACDGF010000162.1 GCA_013815405.1 Caulobacteraceae bacterium
TCCCGCTCCCCATCGCTCATAAACAGCCCTGCCTCGACCATGCATCCCCTCATCCCGCCGCGCCGGGAAAGGGGACATTCTAACTTTGGACAAAGGGGACATTCCTACTTGGGGCTAACACGGACCGACGGCGCCCTGTTCAGGTTCGCCGGAACGGCCTAACCTGTCGGTCGTGGCGCCGGGGGCCGGGGGGCGGGGTTGGTTTTCAACTCACTGACGTTCGTCGTCTTCTTCGCGGTCGTCCTGGCGCTGCATTCCCTGCCGCTGCCCTGGACGACCAAGAAGATCAACCTGCTGGTCGCCAGCTACATCTTCTACGCGGCGTGGAATCCGCCGTTCGTCATCCTGTTGTGGATCTCCACGGTGGTCGACTGGTACGCCGCCCAAGGCCTGGTCCGGTCGGTCGTGCCCTGGCGCCGGCGAAGCTGGATGCTGGCGTCGGTGGTCGCCAATCTGGGCATGCTCGGCTACTTCAAATATGGCCAGTTCCTGCTGGCCAACTTCACCAGCCTGCTGGCCTTGGCCGGAGTCCACTACCACCCGCCGAAGTACGACATCGTCCTGCCGGTGGGCATCTCCTTCTACACCTTCGCGACCATGTCCTACACCCTGGACGTCTATCTGCGCCGCGCCGCGCCGGCCCGAAATTTCCTCGACTACGCGCTCTTCGTGACCTTCTTCCCCCACCTGGTCGCCGGGCCGATCATGCGGCCCACCGAGCTCGTCCCCCAGTTCGCCGCGCCGCGCCAGGCGAGCCCGCATCAGCTCCGCTTCGGCTTGGCCTTGATGACCTTGGGGCTGTTCGAAAAGGTCGTGCTCGCCGACGGCTTCCTCGCCGGCCCCGCCGAAATGGTCTTCGACGCCGACAAGGCCCCCGGCGCCCTGGACGCCTGGGCCGCGACCCTGGCGTTCAGCGGCCAGATCTTCTGCGACTTCGCCGGCTATTCGACCACCGCCATCGGCGCCGCCATGTGCCTGGGCTTCGCCCTGCCGGACAATTTCCGCTTTCCCTATGCGGCGATCGGCTTTTCCGATTTCTGGCGCCGCTGGCACATCACCCTGTCCTCCTGGCTGCGGGACTACCTCTACATCCCGCTCGGCGGCAATCGGCACGGGGAGTTTCGCGCCTACGCCTCGCTGATGACGACCATGCTGCTGGGCGGCCTGTGGCACGGGGCCAGTTGGACCTTCGTGGTCTGGGGCGGGCTGCACGGGAGTTATCTGGCGGCCGAGCGCACCCTCCGCTCATGGTTCAAGGCCTGGCGCCCCGGCCCCATGGCGCTCGTCCTCCTGGGGCTGCTCACCTATGGCCTGGTCAATGTCACCTGGGTCTTCTTCCGCGCCAAGACCTTCGGCAAGGCGGTGGACGTGCTGGGCGGCATGTGGGGGTTCAACGCCGGGGCCGCGCCGATCCTGGCTTCGGTCTATCTCATCACCACGGCGGTCATCGTCGCGGTGCTGGTCATGACCCACTGGCTGATGCGCGATCGGACCCTCGAAGCGGTCGTCGCGCGGACGCCGGCGGCCGTGATCACGGCGGCGTGGACCCTGATGGCCTTCGCCATCGTCATCGAGCACGGGACGGGCAATGCCTTCATCTACTTCCAGTTCTAGGCGGCTCACGGCGGCGGATCGGCCGGGCGTGGCCCAGCCGGTGCCGGTGCGCGACGTGCCGGCAAGGCCCTGGCGCGTCATGTTCGCCGTTGCCCTCACTCTGACCGTGCTGCTTTGGGCCGGCTGGGAGTGGCGGATGCGCCGGCTCGAACTTAGCCCCGGCGACCGGAGCGACGGCGCTTCGACATGGGCCGAGCAGAGGCGGCGCATCGATACCGAAACCATCCCGATCGCTATCATCGGCGACTCGCGCATCCTCTTCGACACCGACCTCGACCGATTCCAAGCCCTGACCGGCGTTCGGCCGGTGCAGCTCGCCCTTGCCGGCACGAACGCGCGCCCGTTCCTCGAAGACCTCGCCGACGATCCCCGCTTCAAGGGCCTCCTCATCGTCGGAATCGCCGAGACGTCCTACTTCCGGGATGAGGTCGGACTGCAGAAGGACGCCCTCGCGCGCTACCACTACGAATCGCCGGCCCAGCGAGCCTCTTTTCTGTTGCATCGCGCCTTGGAGCGCGAGGTCGCCTTTCTCGAAGACAACTACCGCCTCAGCAAGCTCATCGCCCGGCTCGATCCCGGCTGGCGCGCCGGCGTCAAGGGCCCCTATGACGATGTCTGGAAGATCGCCCAGCACGGCGACGGACGCCAGACCTGGCTTTGGCCCCGCATTGAACACGACCCCTATCTGCGCGGCCACGCTCGCGCCGCCTGGCATCGCTTTGCGGGCATACCAGTAACCAACGCCATCATCGCCATGACTTTCAGCCGGACCCGCGACGCGGTCGCCAAGATCCGCTCTCGCGGCGGCGATGTGGTCTTCCTGCGCCCGCCCTCGGCGTCGCTGGTTCGCATCAATGAAGAGCGCCGCCTGCCCCGCGCGGCGGGCTGGGGCCGGCTTCTCGCCGCCGCCAGGGTGCGCGGCGTCCATTTCGACGACGAGCCGGCGATGCAGGGCCTGGTGATCCCGGAATTTTCGCACCTGACCCGCGCCTGCGCGACGGTGTTCACCGACGCCTATGTCCGCCGCTTGGCCCAGATCACGCCGCGCATTCGCCTGCGCGCCGGCGCGCCGCCGCCGCTTGCGCCGCGCGACTGTGGCGGAGGATCGAGTCCGCCTACATAGGTCGTGGGCTGAGGCGTGTTTGCTCCAGGCCTCGAAGCCCGTATACATCCGCACACAGAAGATGCTCGTGAGTGACAGCACGATTCTGACCGTTCGATTGGCTGCGGGGGTCAAAGACCAGCTCGGCGAGCTGGCGGAGTTGACCCATCGAAGCCGATCCTTCCTGTCGGGAGAAGCCATCGGCGCCTTCGTCAGGCGAGAGTTGCGGATTGTGGCCGGCATCGAGCGCGGGCGTGAGGATATGCGGAGGGATCGCCTGGTCGACCATGACGCCGCCATGGATGAACTGGACGCCGAGATCGACTCGGCGGGGGCCGCGCCCAGTTGAAGCGGCGGCGGGTCCGGTGGCCTCGCGACGCTCTCGATGACTTGAAAGCCGCCATCCGCTACATCGCCCCGCGACGATTCGCAAGGCCGGCGTCAGGCTGGGGATGGCGGCAACCGGAAGACCCGGACGCGTCGCCGGGACCTATGAAAAGGTGCTCGCGCCCCTGCCCTATATTCTCGTCTTCGCCCTGTGGCCTCGGCCGGGCGGCATGGAGGAGATCGTCATCTTGTATGTGATTCACGGCGCTCGCGACTGGCCGTGACGGAGGCGGTTTCAGCCGAGGGTCGCGCCGGCTTTCGCCAGCCGCGCCAGTTCTCCCAGCACCCGTTCCGCCGCCGCCAGCCGTTCCGGAGGGGTCTCCCACTCGCCCTTGACCACTACCTTCTGATCCGGGCGGAGACGCCAGGCGGCGGCGTTCTTCTGGATGAAGGCGACAAGGCCGGCGGGGTCGGCGAAATGGTCGCCGCGGAAGGCGACCACGGCGCCCTTGGGCCCGACGTCGATCTTGGCCACATTGGCTTCGCGGCACAGGCCCTTGATCGCGACCACTTTCAGCAGCTGGCCGGCTTCGGCCGGCAGGGGGCCGAAGCGGTCGATCAGCTCGGCGGCGAGGGCTTCGCGGTCGTCGGCCCGTTCGGCGTCGGAGAGACGCCGGTAGAGGGCGAGACGGACGTTGAGGTCGGGGACATAGGCTTCGGGGATCAGCACCGCCGCGCCGGTGTTGATCTGCGGCGACCAGCCTCGGTCGGGCGCGAGGTCTTCATGGCCCGCCGTGGCGCGCAGCTCCGCCACCGCGTCCTCGAGCATCTGCTGGTAAAGCTCGACCCCCACCTCGCGGATGTGCCCCGATTGCTCCTCGCCCAGCAGATTGCCGCCGCCTCGGATGTCGAGGTCGTGGCTGGCGAGCTGGAAACCGGCGCCCAGGCTGTCCAGGGATTGCAGCACCTGGAGGCGCTTTTCCGCTCCGGCGGTGATCGGCTTTTCGAACGGCGTGGTGAGGTAGGCGTAGGCGCGCGCCTTGGCCCGCCCCACCCGCCCCCGAAGCTGATAGAGTTGAGAGAGGCCGAACATGTCGGCGCGGTGGACGACCAGAGTGTTGGCGGTGGGGATGTCCAGGCCGGACTCGACGATGCTGGTGGAGAGCAGCACGTCGTAGCGGCCGTCGTAGAAGGCGCTCATGACGTCCTCGAGCTGGGTGGCGGCGAGCTGGCCGTGGCCGACGACGACCTTCACCTCCGGAACCTGATCGCGCAGGAACTTCGCCAGATCCGGCAGGTCGGCGATGCGCGGGGCGACATAGTAGATCTGGCCCCCGCGATATTTCTCGCGCAGCAGCGCCTCGCGAATCGAGACCGGATCCCACGGCGTGACGTAGGTCCGCACGGCCAGCCGGTCCACCGGCGGGGTGGCGATGATCGACATCTCGCGGATGCCCGAGAGCGCCATCTGCAGGGTGCGGGGAATGGGCGTGGCGGTCAGGGTCATCACATGCACCTCGGCTCGCAAGGCCTTGAGCGCCTCCTTGTGCTTGACCCCGAAGTGCTGCTCCTCGTCGACGATCACCAGACCCAGATCCTTGAACTGGACCTGTTTGGAGAGCACCGCGTGGGTGCCGATGACGATCTCGATTTCACCCTTCTTCAGGCCCTCGCGCGTATCGGCCGCCTCGGCCGCGGGGACGAGCCTCGACAGGCGCCGCACCCGGACCGGCCAGCCCTGGAAGCGGTCCTGGAAGGTCGTGAAATGCTGGCGGGCCAGGAGGGTGGTCGGGCAGACGAGGGCCGCCTGGCGACCGCTCATGGCCATGACGAAGGCCGCGCGCAGGGCGACCTCGGTCTTGCCGAAGCCCACGTCGCCGCAGATCAGGCGGTCCATGGGCTTTCCCGAAGCCAGATCGCCGAGCACGTCGCCGATGGCGTTCAGCTGATCATCGGTCTCCTCGTAAGGGAAGCGGGCGCAGAACTCGTCGAAGAGGCCATGGGGCGCCTCGACCTCCTCGACGCTGCGGGTGGCCCGCGCCGCGGCGATGGCGATGAGGCCCGCCGCCATCTCGCGCAACCGCTCCTTGGCCCGAGCCTTGCGCGACTGCCAGGCCGCGCCGCCCAGGCGGTCGAGGGCGACCCCCTCGCTCTCGGCCCCATAGCGGGTGAGCAGGTCGATGTTTTCCACCGGCAGGTAGAGCTTGGCCTCCGCGGCGTAGTGGAGTTCCAGGCAGTCGTGGGGCGCGCCCATCACCTCAAGGGTCCTCAGGCCCTCGTAGCGCCCGATGCCATGATCGACGTGGACCACCAGGTCGCCCGGTGAGAGGGCCGAGGCCTCGGCCAGGAAATTGGCCGCGCGGCGGCGGCGGCGCGGCCGGGCCAGGCGGTCGCCCAGTATGTCCGTCTCCGAGATCACCGCCAGATCGGGGGTCTCGAACCCGGCCTCGAGAGGCAGGACCGCGCGGCAAAGCCGTTTGGGATCGGCGGCCTTGGCGGCCTGCCAATAGGGCGCCAGATCGATCCGTTTCAGCCCGTGGTCGGCGAGCATCATCCCCAGGCGTTCGGACGATCCTTGGGACCACGAGGCGAACAGCACCCGCTTGCCCGCGGCGGTCAGGCGGCGGGCGTGGTCGGCGGTCGCCTCGAACAGGTTGACGCTGTCCTGGGCGCGCTCCTGGACGAAGGTGCGACCGGGCTTCGCGCCCAAATCG
>JACDGF010000163.1 GCA_013815405.1 Caulobacteraceae bacterium
GGTCGTCCACCTCGAAGCGCGCGCCCTGAAGCACCCGCCAATTCCGGGACATGCGGTTGACCACGCCGACCTCATAACGGTCCTGCAGATTGCGCCCGACGCCCGGAAGGTCGACCCGCGGCGCGATGCCATGGGCGGCCAGCGCCGCCGCGGCGCCGATCCCCGACAGCATCAGGAGTTGCGGGGTGTTGAACGCGCCGCCGGCCAGGATCACCTCGCGCCCGGCCTTGGCGAACCGCGCCTCGCCGGGGCCTGGACCGGGCCGCCCCGAGGCGCGATACAGCCCGGGCCCTTTGAGATAGTCGACCCCGACGGCGCGGTTCGCATCGTCGAGCCTGACCCGCACGGCCAGGGCGTGCAGCTCGATGGCCAGGTGGCCCGGGAATCGCGCGGCTGCGTCCAGGAGCCGCTCGCGGGCGCCGACGCGATGGTGACCACGGGTGGACAGGGGGGTGTAGAAGAGGCCCTCCCTGCCGGCGAAGCGGCGGTCGTTGGGGTCGGCGCGGCCCTCCAGGAGTTGCTCGAGGCTCCGCAGCGGGCGGGCCGAACCGGCCAGTTCGCCATGGACGGCGCCCAGGACCAGCCACAGCAGGTCGTCGTCGTCCAGGGCCTGCATGGGCAGGGCCTTCTCGGTGGCGAGCCACCCGCGCCAGCCGTGGCCGGTGGGATCCAGGCCCAGACGGCTGAGGAGGCGACAGCCGGGGCGATGGCGGCAGTCTTCGACGCGCTTGAAGAAGCGCTCCATGCGCGCCGCCCGCCAGGACCGGTCGCCGGTGAGGGCGGCCAAGTCGTTCCAATCGCAGGCGTGGGGCCGCATGAAGATCATCGCATTGTGGGCGGTGCACCCGCCCAGGGCCCCGGCCCTGGGATAGAGCACGCCCTCCGGCCCGCATTTGGGATCCCGCGCGGCCTGGACGGGGTCGGCATGGTGGTTCACGAAGAAGTTCCAGCTGATCGCCGGGTTTTCCGAGGCGAACGGGTGGAAGGCCGGGACGTCGTAGTCGCCGGGCATCCGCGCCGCCTCGTCCCGGGGATCGCCGCCGGCCTCCAGCACCAGGACCCGGGCGCCGCCTTCCGCCAGCCGCGCCGCCACCGTCCCGCCCCCCGCCCCCGAGCCGACGACGACGTAGTCCCAGGCGGGAGCGGGCGGGGTCATGGTCAGGGATAGGCCCAATCAGCCTGGCCCACCCATTCGACCCTTCCCCGCGAAAGCGGGGATCCAGGCTTTTTCTGAAGCGACGGGCGCTCGACGATAAAACCCCTGGGTCCCCGCTTTCGCGGGGAAAACGGAAAAGGGGTCAATGGATTGGATGAGATCGGACTCGCTCCAAGGGGCCCTCAGAACGTCTTCAAAAAGGCGATCACCGCGCGGCGGTCGTTGTCGGTGAGTTCGGGTTCGGGGCCGAAGGCGCGCTCGTCGGGGGTCAGGCCATCCTGAAGGTTGAACGCCGCCGTGCCGAACAGATGGCCGCGGTTGACCACGAAATCGGGGCATTTGCTCAAGCGGAGGAATGGATTTCCAAGATCGGAAAACCGCGTGCGCAGGGCCTCGTCCGAGGCGCCGGCGGGCATGGTCAGAAGGTCGCGCTTGGTGCGCACGGCCAGCGAGACGAGGTCGGCCCCGTGGCGGACCGGGTCGCGTCCCTCGGCGAGCAGCTGGGTGTCGGCCAAGAGGTTCACCGGAACCCCGGCGGGAACCGGCCCCAGGGTCACGTCGTCGCTCGCATTGACCAGCCACGGCAGCCAGCGATGCAGGAGCGACTGCAGGGGGCGCAGGGCGTCGGGGAGGTAGGCCGCCGGAATGGTCACCCAGCTGCGCGTCTGGGTGCGGTCGATCACGCCGTGGACCTTGGCGCCCAGGACCGGGTCCTGGTCCCGCTTTTCCGGCCACAGCATCTGCTGGGCGCCCTCGTCGAAGGCGCGCATGCGGCCATCCACCGACGGGTCGCCGTTGAACGGCCCGACGCTGTTGTTGAGCAGGAAGGGGGCGGTGGACCAGACGCTGATCAGCGAGGGGGGGCGGGTGTAGCCGCGGCCTCCGGCCGGCATCTTGTAGGGCCGAGGATCGCCGGTGAAGGGGTCGCGCACCGTGATCGCGCCCACCGACGGCAGCGTCTTGTAGGACTGGGAGGAGAAGTTGTCCCAGATGTTGCCGGCCAGGGCGTTGGTGGCCAGGGGACTGCAGGCGTTGGTGCGCAGCAGGGTGACCGGCACGCGGATGTCCGCGGAAAGGTAGTTGCCGGTGAGGAAGTCCGGCGCGGCCACGATCGCGCGCATCTGGCGCTTGTAGCCGTCGGTCTTGGTCCAGGCCCAGTAGCGCCTGAAACAGGCAAGGTAGCCGGGGCCGGCGCAACCGCCCGGATCCAGTCCCGGGGCGGCGGCCGGGGCCTTGCTCGAATGGCAGCGCGCGCAGGTGTCGGCGAAAACCGTCTTGCCGCGCTCTACCAGGCCCGCATCGGCGGCGAGATACTTCTGGCCGCCCGGGGCGTCGGCCAGATGGTCCGGCCCGGTGGCCTTGAGGAAGAAGAGGGCGGTGAGCGGCGTGCCGGCCTCCGTCGCCCGCCAATAGGCGGAATTCTTCTCCGCCGCGGCGATCTGGATCGGGCTGATCGCCCGGCCGCCGACCACCGGATTGAAGTGCAGCAGCCAGTCCTCGCTGAACAGGCCGATGTTCAGATACACCCGGTTGAGCGCGCCCAGCGCGCCGACGGAATCGGCCCCGTCCTTGAGCACGCGCGGGGTGAAGACGGTATGGGCGTCGTCGAAATAGCGGGTCAGGGGGCCGCTCTTCACGAAATCATTGAACTGCTTGTTGTTCAGTTCCCCGCCGGCCAAGGCCTCCCTCCCCCAGCGCCGGCCCTGCTCGAGGCGGGGACCGAGGTTATAGAGGGCGTTCATGGTGCGCGGGTTGTTGATGTTGTCGGTGGAAACAGGGAGGTGTCCATGCTCCCCGGACGGTAGGTGTGCACCAGCTGGTACATGAAGTTGCTGGCCTTGGCGTCGGGGATGAACAGCCGGTCCACCCACATATATTGCGCGCCGACCACCGAGCTGAGGTTGGCGAAGGCGGGATGGGCGGGATCGGCCGGCGGGTTCACCGGGCTGGGGCCCACATGGCAGAAGCCGCAGGACATCCCCACGCGATAGGGGCGGACCAGCTTGGGGTCGTTGTAGTATTTGGGGTCGCCATAGTATCGCTCGGCGTCCCAGTGTTTCGCGGCCTTGGCGTCGAAGTCGGGATTAGGGAAGAGCCTCAGGCCGACCACGCCGCTGGCGTCGCCGAAATAGGAGCCGACAGGTTGCATCTTGCCCCGGGCCCCGACGGCCACGCCGGGATATTTCGCCGCATTCTCGAATGGGTCGGGGGGGCAGGCCGCGTCACGCACATCGAGCCACAGGCCATGGCGTTTGGGGTCGGGCCCGGAGGGCCTGGCGAAGCAGGGTTCGTTGACCAGCCCCAGCCAGCTCCAGCGCGAATCCCGATCGAATTTTTGACCCGGGTGGGACGTGACGATCTTCAAGAGGTCGAAGGCGCCGAAGGTGTAGCGGGTCATCTTGTCCCAGAAGCGGTCGTTGCCGCCAGTCCATACCAGCCACATGTTGCGGCCCTTGACCTCGTCCGGGGTCAGGGCGACGGCGCGGTCCATGTCGTGGAAATAGTCTTCGGACGCCTGGGGGAAGGAGGCGGCGGTGCGCCCCGCGTGCTGGGCCTCGTCGAGCACATGGCCGGGGCGAGGGCCGCAGCCCCAGAGAAGCAGGGCCGCGAGCGCCGCGGCCACGGCGGGAAACAATGTCCCTGATTTCGCCATGACTTGCCCCCAAGGCCCTCGGCCGATCCGCCCGAGCCCCGATCATTCCGCGACGAGGCGAACATATCAAGCGGTCAATCGCGCCTTACATCGGCGGAGGAGCGCCGCCCTCGCCGACCAGAACGCGATTGGCGGTCAGGCTCCCGCCCGGCCCGGCGGTGGTGGGGATGAAGACGGCGACGCCGCGCTTCACCATCGCGCGGTCCCCCGGCGCGGTGGCGACGATCGGCACGCCCGGCGGGACCAGGATGCGGCGGACGCCGCCGGGATAGGCGACCTCGAGCATGCGGCCCTTGGAGCCGGCGACGACCTTGCCGACGGTGCCGTTGGTCATCATCGAGCGAGGCTTGAGGTCCCAGGGATAGTGGCCCTCGCCGATCTTCACCCCGGGCGGGAAGACGTGCACCTCCAGGGAATGGCCCACGCCGTCGGGCCGTTCGATCTCGGTCGTGCCGATGAAGCTGCCCGGCTGGATGGCGTCCGCCGCCACCGGCTTCATCACCACCACCGCCCAATCGGGCGCGAGCTTGACGCCCAGGGCCTTGCCGTGACGCGGCTGGACGATGAGGCTGTCGGCGGTCAGCGAAACCACCTTGCCGCGCAGATGGTCATGAACGCCCTGCGCCGCGGCGCCGCCCGCCAGGATCACGATGGCCAGCCCGAGAATCGAATGTTTCATGACATGCCCCGTCTCGATGGTCTTGGCAACCCGTAGCACGGATGGACATTCGCCGTCATGCGACCCAAGCTCGCCGGATAATCCTAAAGCCGGAACCCCCGCCATGAGAGCCCTACCCCTCGCCGTCGCCGCCCTCGCCCTTATCCAGGCGCCGGCCTTCGCCAAGACCCTCGACGTCGCCGCCGGGCCGAACGCCCAGGAGCGGCTGCAAGGAGCGCTGATCGACGCGAAGGCCGGCGACGTGGTGCGGCTCGCGGCCGGGCGCTTCGACCTCGCCGACGGGCTTTCCCTGGACGTGGCGAACGTGACCGTCCAGGGCGCCGGCCCGCGGCGGACCGTGCTGGCGTTCGATGCGCAGAAGGGCGAAGGCGAGGGGCTGCTGATCACCTCCAACGGGGTGACGGTGCGCGGCCTGGGGATCGAAAACGCCAAGGGGAACGGGGTCAAGGCCAAGGGCGTCGACCAGATCAGCTTCGTCGATCTGCGGGTGGAATGGACCGGCGGCCCCAAGGCGGCCAACGGCCCCTATGGCGTCTATCCGGTCAGCGCCACCCATGTGCTGATCGATCGGGTCGTGGTGAAGGGCGCGTCGGACGCCGGCATCTATGTCGGCCAGTCGCGCGATGTCGTGGTCGAGAACAGCCGGGCGGAATTCAACGTCGCCGGGATCGAGATCGAGAACTGCTACAACGCCGATGTCCACGACAACGTCTCGACCCACAATGCCGGGGGGATACTGGTCTTCGACCTGCCCGGCCTGCCGCAGATGGGCGGCCATTCCACCCGCGTCTATCGCAACGCCATCGTCGCCAACGACACCCCGAACTTCGCCGCCAAGGGCAATATCGTCGCCAATGTCCCCACGGGCACCGGGGTCCTGATCATGGCCAACCGCGACGTCCATGTGTTCGACAACACCATCGACGGCAACGGCGGCGCCGCGGTGATGCTGGTCTCCTATCGCGACACCTTCGACGACCCGGCCTACAATCCCCTGCCCCGGGACATCTCCGTGCGCGGCAACCGCATCGGCCGCAACGGTTTCGCCCCGGCCTTCCCGGGCGGAGCGGAACTGGCCAAAATGACCGGGGGCGTGATCACGCCGGTGTTCTGGGACGGCGTGACCCGTTTCAAGGGGCCGAAGGGCGACCTCCAGGGCGGCGACGCGCGCCTCGCGATCCTCGACGGGCCGGTGGTGAACCTGAGGCTGAAGACCCAGGGCGCGCCCCTGCTC
>JACDGF010000164.1 GCA_013815405.1 Caulobacteraceae bacterium
CGTCCGCTCCGCGCTCGCGCCTGGATCGGTCCGGCCGCCGGCGCGGCGCCCCCGGCCGATGCCGTGGGGTGTGAAGCCCGCGGCCGCCAGGGCCTCTGGGTCGAGATGATTGCGCAGGTCGACGAAGACGCGACCGCGGCAGGCGGCCGCCAGGGCGGCAAGGTCGAGGGACAGGAACTCCTTCCATTCGGTCACCAGCACGACGCCGTCGGCGCCGGCGCAACACCGCTCGGCGGTGGCGCAGTATTCGACATCCCCGAGCACTTCGCGCGCCTGGGCCATCCCTTGCGGGTCATAGACCCTCAGCCGGGCGCCGGCGGCGCGCAGACCCTCCACCACCGCGATCGAGGGGGCGTCGCGCATGTCGTCGGTTTCGGGCTTGAAGGTGAGCCCAAGAATCGCGATCGAGGCGCCGGCGACCGCGCCGCCCATGGCCTCGACCACCCGCCCCGGCATCGAGCGCTTGCGCGCCTGGTTGGTGGCGATCGCGCTTTCGACGATGCCCAGGTCCACGCCGTGATCCTGCGCCGTCGCCAACAGGGCGGCGCAGTCCTTGGGAAAGCAGGATCCGCCGAACCCCGGCCCCGCCTTGAGGAAGGCCGACCCGATGCGATGGTCCAGGCCGACCCCGGCGGCGACCTCGCCGATGTCGGCGCCGACGGCCTCGCACAGATCGGCGATCTCGTTGACGAAGGAGATCTTGGTCGCGAGAAGGGCGTTGGAGGCGTATTTGATCAACTCCGCCGCGCGCCGGCGGGTGAACAAGAGAGTGGCGCCCCGGTCGCGCAGGGGCGCGTACAGGCGCTCCAGGGTCTGGCGGCCCAAGGCGTCCTCGACTCCGACGATGACCCGGTCCGGCGAAAGGAAATCGCCGATCGCCTCTCCCTCGCGCAGGAACTCCGGATTGGAGACGACCGACAGGGCGAGCCGCGGGGCGATTTGCCGCACCGCCTTTTCCACCGCTTCGCCGGCGCCGACCGGGACCGTCGACTTGGTGACCAGCACCAGCCTGTCCGAGGCCCGCGACGCGATCCGCGCGGCCACCGCGAAGACGTTGGACAGATCGGCCCCCTGGTCGCGGTCGCCCGGCGGCGTGCCGACCGCGATGAACACCACATCGACGCTCTCGCCGCTGAAAGGGGCGATGTCGGTCTCGAATCGCAGCCGCCCGCCCCGCACATTGCGCAGGATCATCGCTTCGAGACCGGGCTCGTAGATCGGAACGACCCCCGCGCGCAGCTTGTCTATCTTGGCCAGGTCGCGGTCGACGCAGACGACGTGGTTGCCCAGTTCGGCGAAACAGGCGCCCGTCACCAGGCCGACGTAGCCGGATCCGACGACCAGAAGGTTCATGGCCTGATCTCCGCGCTCGCGCGCGCCGGCGTCGCCGAGGCGGGGACCCTCCCGCCGATCTTGGCCCCTTCGCCCCCAATTTCCCGCTCGAAATAGGCGATCGTCCTGGCCAGGCCGTCGCGGAGGGAAATCTGGGGGCGCCAGCCCAGCGACGCCTGGGCCTTGGAAATATCCGGGCGCCTTCGGCGGGGGTCGTCGATCGGCAGGGGCCGGTGGACGATCCTGGACCGCGACCCGGTCATGTCGATGACGATGCGGGCGAGTTCGCCGATCGTGGTCTCGACAGGGCTGCCCATGTTCACCGGGCCGACGACGGCCTCTCCACCCTCCATCAGCCGCCGAAGGCCCTCGACCATGTCGTCGACGAAGCAGAACGAACGGGTCTGGTCGCCGGCGCCATAGATGGTGATGTCCGCGCCCTGGAGGGCCTGGACGATGAAGTTGGACACCACGCGACCGTCGTTGGCCTGCATGCGGGGCCCGAAGGTGTTGAAGATGCGGGCCATCCGGACCAGGACCCCTTTCTGACGGCCGAAGTCGGTCGCCAGGGTCTCGGCGAACCGCTTGCCTTCGTCGTAGCAGGATCTTGGCCCCACGCTGTTGACGTTGCCAAAATAGCTTTCGATCTGGGGATGGACCTCCGGATCGCCGTAGACCTCGGAGGTCGAGGCGTGGACCAGGACGGCGCCGTCCCGTTGCGCCCGCCGCAGGGTGTTGAGGGTTCCCAGGGCGCAGGTCAAAGCCGTCTTGACCCGGTCCGCCTGATAGTGGGCCGGGGAAGCGGGACAGGCCAGATGATAGATTTCGTCGAACCTGGGAAGGCCGCCCGGCCACGGTTCGACGACGTCGTGTTCGCACAGGGTGAATTTCCCCGAGGCCTCGAGGAACTCGACGTTCGCCCGGCGACCGGTCTGGAAATTGTCCAGGCACGACACGGCGTGACCCGCGCCGACCAGGGCCTCGCACAGATGAGACCCGATGAATCCCGCGCCGCCGGTGACGGCTATGGCCCTCCCCGCGGAACGCCGGTTCGCCCTGGCGCCCGCCGGTCGCGGGGTGACGGCGGATCCGCCGGCAAGCTGCGTCATCAACGACCCTTATCCTGGCGATCGACCGCCGCCCGACCCGCCGGGCGAACCCAGCACCCGTGGGCGACCGGTATTCCCGGCGCCGCCGCGCGACGATCCGGCCGCCGCGGCGACGACAAGACCCCTCGGCGGTTTCCTCGTCCTCCCCTTGAAGCCCGTTCGTCCTTATGGGCGAGGCGCCGCCCTGTCCATATCAAAGTAGCCCGCCACCGGCGGCGCGACGCGCACCGATGGCTCCCACGTCGAGAGGCGGCCCGGCCGCCCTATCTCGGCTTGCCGATCTTTTCGAGCCGGGTTCGCATCCGAACGACCTGTTTCTGCTTGGATTCCCAGACGTGGGCCATCAGGGTCATGATGTCCTCCGCCGTCACCTCCCGCCGCGCCGAACCGAAGGATCGCCGATCGGGCGGCCCGAACAGAGGCCCGTCGAGATCGGGGAAATACAGCGCCCTGACGCGCGCGTTGCTTTCGGCCATGGCGTCGTCGAATGCATTCATCACATCGGCGTCGCCCTCGAAGGGGATGTCGTCGGCCAGCTCCTCGACGATATCCTGGATGTTCCCTCGCAGGGGATTGAATTCGCTGTCGATCGTGTAGGGAACATGGCGGTTGAACCGCCTGAGGAACTCCATGCCCACGCACCCCAGGCTCTTGTTCAGTTCCCGCTCCAAGGTCAAACCGCGTGTTTCGACACCGAGCTTGGTGAAGAAATCGGTGACGACGTCGCCGTCGTCGAGGCTGTCCCGATCGAAAATCCGGACGTCCATGTTTTCCTCGCCGAAGACCGCGGCCCAGCGGGCCAGGATAAGGTCGTAGTCATACTTCCTGACGATATCCTCCCGGTCCGGCGGGCCGAACGGCGCCGTCCCGCCGGTCTTGACGTAGGTCGAATAGGCGCTTTGCAGGGCGTCGCCCTGCCGACGCAGATAGACGATCACCCTGATCGCCTCGCAATGCTCCCCAAGCAGCGCCGCCAGCCGCTCGATCTCCGAAGCCAGCAGGAGCCGAGACGAACAGTGTTCGTTCGATACGCAGAGAACCTTCGGTCTCCTGGCGGCGACTTCCTGCGCGAGCTGCTCCTCCACCCGGGCCCTGAAGCGCTCCACCGCGGCCGGATGGTCCAGCCCCCATTGCGATTTCAGCTCATCGACCTCCGTCTGGGAGGCGTAGGCGTAGGCCTTGACTTGATTGCGCTCGCCCAAGGCCTCCGGATAGAGGATGCCCCGGGCGATGAGCTGAGGCCGGCTCTTGGAGAGGCTGATCTGGATGCTCGTCGAGCCGGTCTTCTCGACGCCGATATGCAGCACCCCGTCAACCACGCCCGACACTCCCCAACCGCGCCACCGGCGTATAGCCGAGAATTCTCATTTCATCCCTCGCGAGGTCCTCGACCAGGGCGATCATGGCGACCGACAGTTCCTCGCGCCAAGCGGTCTCGCTGCCTTCCCGGAAGAACTCCTCCGGTTCCTGCGAGAGCGGCCAGGGCGCCTCGAAGCGGCCGTCCTTCAAGGTTTGAAGCGACACGCTGGCCACGATCCGCCGCGCTTTCTCAGGGGCGACCTGCAGTTTGAACTTGGTCAGGATGCCGGCGAGCACATTCGCCGGCTGGGCGCGCAGACGTTCGAAGCGGACCCGGGTGACGTGCGGATGGGCCGCTTCCAGGGCCAGGCACGCCTTGACGCTGCGGATCCAGCTTTCGGTGATCTGGGCGACTTCGCGATGGGCCCAGTCGCCGGCCCAGCTGCGCGCGGCGATCGTGCTGGCGACCACCGCGCGGGGGTCGCGGATGACGGTGATGAAGCGGACGCGGGGCAGAAGGCGCACGATCAGGGGCCAGACCAGCACGTTTTCCGGCGTCTTTTCGAGGACCCATGGGGCGTCGGGCTTGCGCGCGGCGATATGGGCGAGGATCCGCCTGGCCGCCGCGCGCAGGATATCGTCGAACTCCGCCCGTGAGATGATCGCCGGCAGCCCGACATTGCGGTGGCTCTGCGCGCGTTCCTCGAACCGATCCCACACCTCGTCCATCCGCCCCAGAAAAGCGGGAAAGATGTGGGATTCCTGGGCCGTCGCAAACAGACCCGAGGCGTAGAGGAGAAGCTGGACATAGGTCGTCCCGCTTCGCGGGGCGCCGCCGACAAGCACGCAACGCTGTTCGATCAGCGCATCGCTCACCCTTGCGCCCACCGGGGGGAGTTGCTACCTGCGCGCGGTCCACGGAGAGAGGGTGACATGACGGTTCCGGTTTACGTCGCCATACCGGTTTATAATGGCGCCCGTACGATTCATCAAACCCTAAGCAACGTCCTTAATCAAACTTATAAAGATTTTCAGATTCTGGTCTATGACGACGGCTCGACCGACCGGACGGCCCAAATCGTCGGTCAACTTATTGCCAAGGACAGCCGGGTCACCCTCCTCAACGGCGATCAGAACGTCGGTCGGGGCGCGGCCAGGAACCGCCTTCTGGAAGCGGCCCAGGACGGCATCATCGCCTGGCAGGACGCCGACGACTCCTGGAACCCGTCAAAACTCGAAACTCAGTTGGCCTTCTTCGAATCCTTTGAAGGGCAGGGAATCAATCCGGCGACATCGGTGATGATCTCTACCTTCAACCGCGCGGTCACGCGGAACGACAAGGAATTCGTCACCAAGCACACGCCGCCGGAAAGTTACGACGCGGCCTATGTCTTCAGCGAGGCCTACAACAAATGCCCGTTCCAGCTTCAGGCCACGTTCGGGCTCGCCTCGGTCTATCTCAACGCCGGGGGGTTCGATGAAAACCTCAACTGGTCCGAGGATTTCGACATAGCCCTGCGGATCCTCACCCACGGCTCGCGGATCATCTCCCACCCTGCCGAACGCGCCCTGGCGACCTATCATCACTCCCTGGCCGGCGCGAAGGGAGACTCGGTAGAGAAGTCGCAAAAGGTCCTGCGCGACAGGCACCGGGAATTCGCGCGGGCCAGCGGCGTCGACATCGATGAACTGTTCACCAAGCGTCAGCTCAACTATCTTTTCAACATCTACCTGAACAACAAGAATTACATAAAAGCCCTCAGCATCACCATGGCCCCCTTCATCGAGGCCGGAGACGAGAAGGCCCATCTGATGTCGCGCAATATTCTCGCCGTCATCCGCTCGCTGGTCCAGGAGGGTTTGGCGGAGAAGGCCCAGGGCGCTCTGGCGAGGGCCGCTCAGGACGACGGGGAGGAGTAGGG
>JACDGF010000165.1 GCA_013815405.1 Caulobacteraceae bacterium
GCCTTGCCGTCCCGGGTCATGGTCTGCTCCCACAGGCCGGCCTTGCGCGTGGGCAGGGAGGAGAGGGGGGCCGGCGACGCCGCGGCCGAACTCGTGGCCCCGCCGCTCTTGGTTTCGCCGCTCTTGCCGCAGGCCGCCAGGGCCACGGCGCAGCCCGCCAGGCACGCAATCGTCCGCATCGCTCGCTCCTCTCCTTGGTCGCTCTTGAAAGCCTAACGCCAAAGCCGCGAAACTTGAAACCCTGGTTCCGCCGGCGCCCCCCGGCCGATTACCCGCGAGGTAATCGCCCGGGCTCGGAGCGGAGGATAAGAAGAGGTTCTCGCCAGGGAGCCCGGCCATGCACGCCCACATCGAACCGCCCGCCTTCGGATCGCTGCTCAAGGCCTGGCGCGCCCGCCGCCGCTTCAGCCAGCTGGACCTCGCCCTGGAGGCCGACGTCTCCCAGCGCCACCTGAGCTTCCTGGAGAGCGGCCGCTCCAAGCCCAGCCCTGCGGCGATCGAAAAGCTTGCCGACGCGCTCACCGTCCCCCGGGGCGAGCGGGACCGGCTGTTCGCCGCCGCCGGCTTCGTCTCCCCGGCCAACATGACCCCCTGGCGTCCCGAGAGCCGCGCGGCGATCGACGAGGGCCTGGCGTTCATCCTCGAGCGGCACAACCCCTATCCGGCCCTGGTCTTCGACCGGCTGTGGAACCTGCAGAGCGCCAACGCCGCCGCCGCCGATTTCTTCGGCCGCTTCGTCCCGCCGGCCGGCCCGGGGGCCAGTCCCAATGTCATTCGCGCCTTCCTCGATCCGGAAGGGGCGCGCCAGGCCCTGGTCAACTGGGTGCAGGTCACCGCCCACCTGGTGCGCCTGATCGAAGTCGAGGTCGCCCGGCGCCTGGACGACGGCGAGGGCCGCGCCCTGCTGCTGGACATCTTCGACCTGCCCGGCGTCGCCGACGCCTGCGCCAAGACGCCCGATCCCGGCGCGGGCGAGCCAGTGCTCAGCCTGCATTTCCGCCTGGACGGCCGGGACCTGCGCCTCTTCTCCCTGGTCGCCACCGTGGGCATGAGCATCGATCCCGGCCTGGAAGACCTCAAGCTCGAAACCCTGCTGCCCGCCGACTCCGAGACGCGGGCTTGGTTTCATAATTGATGGCGTCGCGCGGCCGCGAGAGCCCCCTTCCCCGGCTTCGCCGCTACTTCCCCCAGAAAGGGAAGAAAAAGAAAAACAAGCCCAACGCTCTCCTCCCCTCTTGGGGGAGGGGGACCCCGAGGGGGTGGAGGGGGCCGCCGCCGCCCAGCTTCGTCTGAACAATCGGTAACTCGCGTGTCCGCGCCGCCTTCGCTAGAGCCGTGGCGACCCAATCATCCGAGGACCTCGCCGATGAATCGCCGCCAATTGCTCGCCACCGCCGGCGCGACCGCCGCCTTCGCCGGCGCGGCCGGGCGGGTATTCGCCGCCCCCGGATCGGCCGATCTCACCGCCCTCTTCGACGTCTTCGTCAAGGAGGGCCTGGATCGCCAGCCCGAGGGGGTGACCTCGCTGGGGCTCGACACGGGGCCCAGGGCCGCCCAGAAATCCCAGCTCACCGATCGCTCCCAGGCCGCCGGCAAGGCCAACCAGGCGCTCGCCGAGGATCAGCTCCGCCGGCTCGAGGCGTTCGACGCCGGCGCGCTCACCGCCGCCGACGCGCTCAACCGCGATGTCGTGCTCTATGGCCTTCGGCAACAGGTCGAGAACGCCCGGCGGTTCAAATACGCCGGCGGCGGGGCCGGCGCGCCTTATGCGATCAACCAGCTTTACGGCGTCTATCACGACGTCCCCGATTTCCTGGATTCCCAGCACGCCATCGTGACCCGCGCCGACGCCGACGCATATCTCTCGCGCCTCGAGGCCTTCGGGCCGGCCGTGGACCAGGACAGCGAGCAGGCCCGGGTGGACCAGGCGCTCGGCGTCGTCCCGCCCGATTTCGTGCTGGACAAGGCCCTGGCGCAGCTCGAGGCCTTCCGCGCCACCCCCGCCGACCGCTCCGTGCTGGTGACCTCGCTCGCCCGGCGCGCCAAGGAAAAGGGCCTCGACGGCGACTGGGCCGGCAAGGCCTCGAAACTCTATTCCGAGAAGGTCGTCCCCGCCCTGGACCGCCAGATCGCCCTGGCCAAGGCCCAGCGCGCCGGCGCCGTCCACGAAGCGGGGGTCTGGCGCCTGCCGGACGGCCCGGCCTATTACGACGCCTCGGTCGGCTTCTGGACCACCACCCGCCTCAGCGGGGACGAGATCCACGCCACGGGCCTCGACCTGGTCGGCAAGCTCGGCGCGCGGGCCGATGTTCTGATGAAAGCGCAAGGCCTGACCCAGGGCACGGTGGGCCAGCGCTTTCGCGCCATGTACGAGGACCCGAAGTTCCGCTACCCGAACACCGACGCCGGCAAGGCAAAGCTCCTGGCCGACCTCAATCTCAAGGTGGCCGCCGTCCAGGCGCGCCTGCCCAAGTATTTCGGGGTCCTACCCAAGGCGACGGTGGAAATCCGCCGGGTGCCGGCCTACACCGAGGCGGGGTCTCCTGGGGGCTATTACCAGCAGGCGTCCCTGGACGGGAAACGGCCGGGCGCCTACTACATCAACCTGCGCGACACCGCCGAGGATCCCACTTGGTCCTTGCCGACCCTCACCTACCACGAGGCGATTCCCGGCCACCACCTGCAGATCTCGATCGCCCAGGAAGCGCCCCTGCCGCTGATCCGCAAGCTGTCGTTCTATTCGGCCTATGTCGAAGGCTGGGCGCTCTATTCCGAGCAGCTCGCCGACGAGATGGGCATGTACCAGGACGATCCCTACGGCCAGATCGGCTATCTGCACGACGCCATGTTCCGGGCCGTGCGCCTGGTGGTGGATTCGGGGATGCACGCCAAGCGCTGGAGCCGCGAGAAGGCGATCGGCTATGTCACCCAAACCCTGGGCGACCAGGACACCGCCGCCACCACCGAGGTGGAGCGCTATTGCGTCTGGCCCGGCCAGGCCTGCGGCTACATGCTGGGCAAGCTGACCTGGCTCAAGCTGCGGGACCAGTCGCGCGCGGCCCTGGGCAGCCGCTTCGACATCCGCGGCTTCCACGACGCGGGCCTCACCTCGGGCGCCGTCCCCCTCGACATCCTCCCCAAGGTCATCGACCGCTACGTGGCGAGCGCGCGAGGGTAGGAGCCGCGCGACCGCTCTGCGCCCCCTCCGTCACGGCGCCAGCAAGAGCGCCGCGCCACCTCCCCCGCCCTCTTGCGGTGGAGGTGGACCACGAAGTGGTGGAGGGGGCGCAAGGGCAGAGCGAGAAAAATGGCGGCGAAAGGCGCTTCGCCACGCTACGCTATAGTCGAATCCTTGGGAGGGCGCCCGTGCCGTTGACTGACCCCGGCGTCGCGTGGCGGGTGGAGACCGCCCCGCGCGCGGCGGTGTTCATCGACATGGCGGACTATTTCCTCGCCGCCCGGGACGCCATGGCGCGGGCGACGCGGTCGATCCACCTCCTGAACTGGGCGTTCGAGGCCGACACCCTGTTCGATCCCCGGCCCGGGTGCGAAGCGCCGCGCGAGGGCCGGTTCGGCTATTTCCTGATGGACCTCGCGTCGGCGAAGCCCGGCCTGGACGTCCGCCTGCTGTGCTGGAAGTCGGCCCTGCCGATCGCCGCGACCCAGAACTTCTTTCCCTGGCGCGACGAGGCCCTGTTCCGCGGGTCGAAGGTGAGGTTCGTGCTCGACGGGCGCCTGCCCGTCGGCGCCTGCCACCACCAGAAGATGATCGTGATCGACGACGCGGTGGCCTTCTGCGGCGGCGGCGACATCGGCCCGGACCGGTGGGACACCGCGGCGCACCTGGACGACGACCCCCGGCGCGAGAAGAGTCCCCACGGCAAGCAATGCTACGATTCCCGGCACGAGTTGATGGCCCTGGTGGACGGCCCCCCGGCCCGGGCCCTGGGCGACCTCTTCCGCGACCGCTGGCGGCGCGCCACCGGCGAGGCCGTGGAGGCCGAGGACCTCCTCGAGCCGAGCGCTTGGCCGCCCGACGTCGAGCCGGGCTTCACGGGCGTCCGGGTGGGGATCTCCCGCACCGTGGCGGCCTGGCGCGAATACCCCGAGGTGCGGGAGGCCAAGGCCCTGACCCTGGCCTCGATCGCGGCGGCCCGCCGCTCGATCTATCTGGAAAACCAGTATTTCACCTCCCCGATCGTGGCCGAGGCCCTCGCCGCGCGCCTGGAGGAGCCGGACGGGCCGGAGGTGGTCATCGTCTCCACCCAGCATTCGCCCAGCTGGTTCGATCGCATGACCATGGACCGGACCCGGTCGAACTTCATCCGCCGGCTGAAGGACGCCGACGCCCATGGCCGCTTCCGCGCCTACAGCCCGGTCACCACCCTGGGCCGCACGATCATCGTCCACGCCAAGCTGGCGATCGTCGACGACGATGTCCTTCGCATCGGCTCGGCCAATATGAACAACCGCTCGATGGGCTTCGACACCGAATGCGACATCACCTTCGAGGCGGCCGGGGAGGCGGCCGCCGCGTCGCGCGCGAAAATCCGGGCCATCCGCACCCGGCTCCTGGCCCACTGGCTGGGATGTTCCGACGCCCTGATGGACGAGACCATCGAGGCGAAGGGGAGCCTGGGCGCGGCGCTGGAGGCCCTGCGTCAAAGCGGCCACTGCCGGCTCCTGCCGATAGAACCGAGGCCCCTGGGCCCCCTGGCTACCTTCATCGCCACCTTCCATCTGGGCGACCCGGTCGATTCGACCGACTCCTGGCGCCTGCTCGAGCGCCGCCGCCAACTCGACGCGGAGGTGACCGCCCTGGCCAGGGAGCTGAGGCGGTAGGCCCCCTCCACCCCTTCGGGGTCCCCCTCCCCCAGAGGGGGAGGAGAGAAGAAACAATAACGCTCTCTTCCCCCCCTGGGGGAAGTACCGGCGAAGCTAAGGGAAGGGGGCTCTACCCCGGCTTGCGGAACTTGAAGGCGAACTGGTCGGTCTTTCCGCGGATCGAGGGGTCGAAGACGACCGCGGTGTGGGGGTCGGCGGGATTGCGCACCGCGTCGCTTTGGCCGGCGAAGGTGAAGCCGGCGGCCTCGATCTCGGAGCGCGCCGCCGCCGGGTCGATCCGGTGCAGCTTGTCGGCCGTCTCGGTCACCGGCGCGCCGGCAAGGGCCGCATGGTCGATGACGATCAGGGTCCCGCCGGGCTTGAGGGCCTTGAGCCAGGTCTTGTCCACGCTGGGCACGTCCAGCTTGAGCTGGCTGAGGTGCAGGTCGTGATAGTTCTGCGAGGTCCAGATCATGTCCAGGGGCGGCAGGGCGGCCATGGCCGCCTGGTCGGCGGCCAGGATGACGCTGACGTTGGCATAGGCCGGGTCGGCGGCGATGGCGTCGGCGGCCGGTTCGGCGAACGGGCTCTTGCGATCGGGGACGGCGGCGTAGACATGGCCCCGCGGCCCCACCGCCTTGCTGAGGATGCGGGTGAAATAGCCGCCGCCCGGCAGGAGCTCCAGGACCACATCGCCGCTCTTGACCCCGGCGAAGGCCAGCATCTCGGCCGGCTTGCGGGCGGCGTCCCGGGCGACATCGGCGGCTGGGCGGCCCTTGTCGGCCACGGCCGCGGCGATCGGCGCCGGGGC
>JACDGF010000166.1 GCA_013815405.1 Caulobacteraceae bacterium
GCCTTGGGCGCCGCCGCCTGGGCCGGGGCGGGCTTGGGCGGTTCCGGCCTCGCCGGCTCGGGGCGCGGCTGCTGGGGCTTGGCCGGTTCGGGCTTGGGCGGGGTAGGGGGCGTGATGGGCGGAGTCGGTTCGGGCTTTATGATCGGCGGCTCGACCTTGGGCGGCGGCGGGATCGTGATGGGCGGGATTTCCGGCATGGTCACGATCTCGACGTCCAGGGGCGCCGCCGTCGGTTCGGGATAGATGTACTCCGGCGGCGCCTGGTTGATCACCACCCCCAGGATGATCAGGTGGAAGGTCGTCGACAGGGCCAGCGCCAAGCCGTTGCGGCGATCGTTCTTCCTGCCGCTCAACGCCGGACACCCCCGCCGATAAAACCCCCCGCGCGCGCGGGCAATGATACGACGCGCCGACGGCGAACGCCTGAGTCCCCAGTATAGTGTTTCACGATCGAACCGCGGCGGATTTATTTCGCCGCCGCGGGCCGCGAGACGGGCAACGTTCCTTGACCACTAGATCAAAAATGATATAGAAAAACATGCCAACCAAAAAACCGATCATCTGGATGGGAAGCAGCCGAAGCGATCTTACGAAAATGCCCGAAGCAGTGAAAAAAGATTTTGGGGGAGCGCTTCACGGCGCGCAGGAGGGCAGGTCACCCGAACAAGCCAAGGCCCTCAAGGGGAAGGTCAAGGGAGCGGTCCAGCTCTCGGAAGATGATGATGGCGATACTTACCGAGCTGTCTACACCACTGAACTAAATGATATCGTGTATGTGCTTCATTGCTTCCAGAAGAAGTCGAAAAGCGGGATCAGCACGCCGCGGATCGATGTCGACTTGATCGAACGCCGTCTCAAGGACGCAAGAATGCTCCACAAGCAGCGTAGAAAGGCGAAACGATGAGTGGTGGCGAACATATCGAATTTGAGCATAGCAGTGGCAACATCTTTGAAGACATTGGCTTCGACAAGGCGACGGCCGAACGGCTGACCCACAAGGCGGACCTTGTTGGCGTGCTCTATAATTATCAGCGAGAGCGAGATCTTAGTCAGGTTGCATTCAGCAGCCTTGTCGGCATTCCGCAGCCGCGTCTATCCAAGCTTTACAATGGCAAATTCGCCGGCATGTCGACCGATAAGCTGCTGGACGCCATTACCAGGCTCGGTGGTCGCGTCACTATTCGTGTTGAATCACATCCCGCCCCGGCCGAAGCGGGACGGGTCCAATTGGAACTCGTTTAAAATATTTCGAACCGGGAAGACGGCTTTCCATCTCCGCGGCGAGGCTGGCGCGTCTCTATTGGTGATCCACATCCGTTTCGCCGCGTGGCAATCGGGTCGCGATCGCCTGAGTGTCGCCGGGCGAGGTCTTGACGGCAAGGGGTCTGGCGCCTTAGAGACCCACCCTCTTCGTTGAACCGGCTGTGCCTAGGGCGGGCAGACGCGGTTCGCGAGACGAACCGGAGGAGCGGGCGGCAAGGTCGCCGCCTCGAACTCCGGTCACGGCCCCCGCGGCGTTCCGCGCGGGCCATTCGTTTTTGCGGGCTTTCGCGTCCGATCGGCTCCCGAGGCCGGGCGGGCTGGTCTTTGAAACGGTCTGGCGCGCGCGGGCTCGTAAAGGCCCCAGCTTGAAGGAAACCACGAGCGATATGGATCGCCAGAACATCCGCATCCGGCTCAAGGCCTTCGATCATCGCGTGCTGGATCATTCCACCCGCGAGATCGTCAATACCGCCAAGCGCACCGGCGCCACGGTGCGCGGCCCCATTCCGCTGCCCACCCTGATCGAGCGTTTCACCGTCAACCGTTCGCCGCACATCGACAAGAAGTCGCGCGAGCAGTTCGAGATCCGCACGCACAAGCGCGTGCTCGACATCGTCGATCCCACCCCCCAGACCGTGGACGCGCTGATGAAGCTCGACCTGTCGGCCGGGGTGGACGTCGAGATCAAGCTCTAGGGGAGGGGGGTCCATGCGCACCGGCGTGATCGCCAGGAAACTGGGCATGACCCGCCTCTTCGATCCGGCCGGGACCCATGTGCCGGTGACCGTGCTCAGCCTGGACGGCTGCCAGGTGACCGCCCAGCGCACGAAGGAGCGGGACGGCTATGTCGCCCTGCAATTGGGCGCCGGGGCCAAGAAGGCCAAGAACACCTCCAAGGCGTTGCGCGGCCATTTCGCCAAGGCCCTGGTCGAACCCAAGCGCTGCGTGGTGGAATTCCGGGTCTCCGAAGACAACCTCATCGCGGTCGGGGCCGAGTTCACCGCCGATCATTTCCTGCCGGGCCAGAAGGTCGACGTCGCCGGCCTGACCGTGGGCAAGGGCTTCGCCGGGGCGATCAAGCGGTGGAACTTCGGCGGCATGCGCGCCACCCACGGGGTTTCGGTGTCCCACCGCGCCCACGGCTCGACCGGCCAGCGGCAGGATCCGGGCAAGGTGTTCAAGGGCAAGAAGATGGCCGGCCACATGGGCCAGGACAATGTCACCACCCTCAACCTGACCGTGTTCCGCGTCGATGTGGAGCGCGGTCTTATTCTGATAAAGGGCGCCGTGCCGGGGACCGAAGGGACCTTCGTCAAGATCCGCGACGCGGTGAAGAGGGCCGCTCCGGCCGACACGCCAAAGCCCGGCGCCATCAAGCACACCTCCGCCCCGGCGGCGGCGGAAACCGAGGCGCCGCAAGGCGATGCGCCCGAAACCTCCGAGGGGGCGGGCGCATGAAGATCGAAGTCACCACCCTGGACGGCGGCAAGGGCGAACCGCTCGAGCTGCCGGACGACATTTTCGGCATCACCGAGATCCGCGCCGACATCCTGCAGCGCTGCGTCACTTGGCAGCTGGCCAAGCGACGGGCCGGGACCCACAAGATCCAGGTCCGCAACGAGGTCTCGCGCACCGGCAAGAAGATGTACAAGCAGAAGGGCACCGGCGGGGCTCGCCACGGCTCTCGCCGCGCGGCCCAGTTCGTCGGCGGGGCCAAGGCCCATGGGCCGGTGGTCCGCAGCCACGCCTTCGACCTGCCCAAGAAGGTCAGGGCCCTGGCCCTGCGCCACGCCCTGTCGTCCAAGGCCAAGGCCGGAACCCTGATGGTGCTCGAGGCGGCGACCCTGCCCCTGGCCAAGACCGCCGCCCTGCGGGTGAACCTGGACGCCCTGGGCCTGAAGAACGCCCTGGTCATCTGCGGCCCGGTCGCCGACGCCAACTTCAGGCTCGCCGCCCGCAACATTCCCAACCTCGACGTGCTGCCCAACGCGGGCCTGAACGTCTACGACGTGCTGCGCCGGGAGACCCTGGTGCTGACGCGGGCCGCGGTCGAGGCGATCACGGCCCGCTTCCATGCCGGGGAGGCCGCCTGATGGCCGTCGCCCCGCGCCACTACGACACCATCCTCAGCCCCCTGATAACCGAGAAGGCGACCCTGCTCTCGGAGCAGAACAAGGTGGTCTTCAAGGTGGCGATGGACGCCACCAAGGACGACATCGCCGCCGCCGTCGAGGAACTGTTCAAGGTCAAGGTCACCAAGGTCAACACCCTGATTCAGAAGGGCAAGACCAAGCGCTTCCGCGGCCGGCCGGGCCGGCGGTCGGACCTGAAGAAAGCGATCGTGACCCTCCAGGCCGGCCAATCCATCGACATCACCACGGGGCTTTGAGACATGGCTCTGAAACATTTCAACCCGACCTCGCCGTCCCGCCGGGGCCTGGTGCTGGTCGACCGTTCCGAGTTGCACAAGGGACGCCCGGAAAAGAGCCTGGTCGAAGGCCTGACCAGGAGCGGCGGGCGGGGCGGCGGCGGTCGGATCGCGGTTCGCTTCCGCGGCGGCGGCGCGAAAAGGCTCTACCGCAAGGTGGACTTCAAACGCCGCAAATGGGGCGTGGCGGCGAGCGTCCAGCGCCTGGAGTACGACCCCAACCGCACGGCCTTCATCGCCCTGATCCAATACGCCGACGGCGAGCTGGCCTATATCCTGGCGCCTCAACGGCTCAAGGCCGGCGACGAGGTGATCGCCGCCGAAAAGGTCGACGTGAAGCCGGGCAACGCCTCGCCCCTGCGCGGCCTGCCGATCGGCACGATCATCCACAATGTCGAATTGAAGCCCATGAAGGGCGGTCAGATCGCCCGCTCCGCCGGGGCCTACGCCCAACTGGTCGGGCGGGATGCGGGCTATGCCCAGATCCGGCTCAATTCGGGCGAACTGCGCATGGTCCAGGACGGCTGCATGGCCACCGTCGGGGCGGTGTCGAACCAGGACCACATGAACGAGGTGCTGGGCAAGGCCGGGCGCGTCCGTCTCCGGGGTCGCCGGCCCCACGTTCGCGGCGTGGCCATGAACCCGATCGATCACCCGCACGGCGGCGGCGAAGGCCGCACCTCCGGCGGGCGCCACCCGGTCACCCCGTGGGGCAAGCCGACCAAGGGCAGCAAGACGAGGTCCAATAAGGCGACGGACAAGTTCATCATCCGCAGCCGTCACGCCAGGAAGGCCCGCTAATTCAATGACCCGCTCGGTATGGAAAGGCCCGTTCGTCGACGGCTATCTGCTGAAAAAGGCGGACGCCGTCCAGGGGACGGGACGCAAGGACGTGATCAAGACCTGGTCGCGGCGCTCGACGATCATGCCCCAGTTCGTGGGCCTGACCTTCGGCGTCCACAACGGCCAGAAGCACGTTCCGGTCCTGGTCGGCGAGGACATGGTGGGCATGAAGCTCGGCGAATTCGCGCCCACCCGCTACTTTCCCGGCCACGCCGCCGACAAGAAGGCCAAGAGAAAGTAGCATGAGCAAGCAAGCCAAGGAGCGGCGGCTGAAACCGGCCGAGGCGATGAGCAAGGTGCGCACCCTGCGCACCGGCGCGCGCAAGCTGAACCTCGTCGCCGCCTCGATCCGCGGCCTCCGGGTCCAGCGGGCCCTCAACGAGTTGGAATTCAGCCCCCGGCGCATCGCCAAGGACGTGCGCAAGGCGCTCTATTCGGCGATCTCCAACGCCGAGAACAACCACAGCCTGGATATCGACAGCCTGGTGGTGGCCGAGGCCTTCGTGGGCAAGAACCTGGTGATGAAGCGCTTCTCGGCCCGGGCGCGGGGGCGCGCGTCGCGGGTCGAAAAACCGTTTTCCGAGATCACCATCGTGGTCCGCGAGCTGGGGGGAGCCGCCTGATGGGCCAGAAAGTCAATCCGATCGGCCTGCGCCTGGGCATCAACCGCACCTGGGACAGCCGCTGGTTCGCCAGCGGGGCCGAATACGCCCGCCTCCTGCACGACGACATCCGGGTGCGCACCGAGCTGAAGAAGCGCCTCAATCAGGCCGGGGTGTCGCGGATCATCATCGAGCGGCCGCACAAGAAGTGCCGGGTGACCATCTACGCCGCCCGCCCGGGCGTGATCATCGGCAAGAAGGGCGCGGACATCGAAAAGCTGCGCAAGGATCTTTCCGAGATGACCGAGGGGGAGGTGCATCTCAACATCGTCGAGATCCGCAAGCCCGAGGCCGACGCGCAGCTGGTGGCCGAGAACATCGCCCAGCAGCTGGAGCGGCGGATCGCCTTTCGCCGGGCGATGAAGCGTTCCATGCAGTCGGCCACGAGACTGGGGGCCAAGGGCATCCGCATCGAGGTCTCCGGGCGCCTGGGG
>JACDGF010000167.1 GCA_013815405.1 Caulobacteraceae bacterium
CTACCGCATCGTCCTGGTCAATTCGAACCCGGCGACGATCATGACCGATCCGGACGTGGCCCACGCCACCTACATCGAGCCGATCACGCCGGAGATGGTGGAAAAGATCATTGCCGCCGAGCGGCCCGACGCCCTGCTTCCGACCATGGGGGGGCAGACGGCGCTAAACGTCGCCCTGGCCCTGGAGAAGGCCGGCGTGCTGGCCCGGTATGGCGTGGAGATGATCGGGGCTCGGGCGGAGGTCATCGACCGGGCCGAGGACCGGCGCAAGTTCCGCGACGCCATGGACGCCATCGGCCTGGAGAGCCCCAGGTCCCGCGCCGCGACGTCGCTCGAGGAAGCGCTGGAGGGCCAGGCCTTCGTCGGCCTGCCGGCGATCATCCGCCCCTCCTTCACCCTGGCCGGGACCGGCGGCGGCATCGCCTACAACCTCGAGGAGTTCCGCGACATCGTCGAGCGGGGGCTGGATCTCTCGCCCACCCGCGAGGTGCTGATCGAAGAGAGTGTCCTCGGCTGGAAGGAATATGAGATGGAGGTGGTTCGCGACGTGGCGGACAACTGCATCATCGTCTGCTCGATCGAGAACCTCGACCCGATGGGGGTCCATACCGGGGATTCGATCACCGTGGCGCCGGCGCTCACCCTGACCGATAAGGAATACCAACGCATGCGCGCCGCGTCGATCGCGGTGCTGCGCGAGATCGGGGTGGAGACCGGCGGATCGAACGTCCAGTTCGCCATCGACCCGGCGGACGGGCGGATGGTGGTGATCGAGATGAACCCCCGGGTGTCGCGGTCCTCGGCCCTGGCCTCCAAGGCCACCGGCTTTCCCATCGCCAAGGTCGCCGCGCGCCTGGCGGTGGGCTACACCCTGGACGAGCTGACCAACGACATCACCGGCGCGACCCCGGCCTCCTTCGAACCGGCGATCGACTATGTGGTCACCAAGATCCCCCGGTTCGCCTTCGAGAAGTTCCCGGGGGCCGAGGCCACGCTCACCACCCAGATGAAGTCCGTCGGAGAGGTCATGGCCATCGGCCGCACCTTCGCCGAAAGCCTGCAGAAGGCCCTGCGCGGCCTGGAGACGGGGCTCGCCGGACTCGACGAAATCGACATCGACGGCGCGGCGGATCTCGAAACCGGACGCACGGCGATCCTGCGCGCCCTGGGCGCACCCACGCCAGACCGGCTCCGCGTCATCGCCCAGGCGTTCCGCCACGGCCTAGGCGTGGAAGAGATCAACGCCGCCTGCGCCTATGATCCCTGGTTCCTGCGCCAGATCGAGGCCCTGGTGGTGGCGGAGGCGACGGTGCGCGCCGATGGTTTGCCGGACGATCCGGCGGGCTTGCGGCGCCTCAAGTCCATGGGATTCTCCGACGCCCGCCTGGCGGCGCTCACCGGCCAGGGCGAAGGCGAGGCGCGCGCGGCGCGGCATGGCCTCGGCGTCCGTCCGGTCTATAAGCGCATCGACAGCTGCGCCGCCGAATTCGCCGCCGCCACGCCCTACATGTATTCGACCTATGAGACGGGCGCCGTGGGCCAGGACCCCCAGTGCGAGGCGGAGCCGACGGCGGCGCGCAAGGCGATCATCCTGGGCGGCGGGCCCAATCGCATCGGCCAGGGGATCGAGTTCGACTATTGCTGCTGCCACGCCGCCTTCGCCATGAACGAGATCGGCGTCGAGTCGATCATGATCAACTGCAACCCGGAGACGGTGTCCACCGACCCGGACACCTCCGACCGTCTCTATTTCGAGCCGTTGACTGTCGAGGACGTGCTCGAAGTGATCCACGTGGAGGCCTCGCGCGGCGCGCTCCTCGGGGTGATCGTCCAGTTCGGCGGCCAGACTCCGCTGGGGCTCGCCCGTCCTCTAGAGGCGGCCGGGGCGCCGATCCTGGGCACGACGCCGGACGCCATCGACCTGGCCGAGGATAGGGAGCGCTTTCAGGCGCTCCTGCACAGGCTGGACATCACCCAGCCGGTCAACGCCATCGCCCGCGACTGGCCGGGCGCGATCCAAAAGGCCAACCAGGTCGGCTTCCCGGTGATCATCCGGCCCTCCTATGTGCTGGGCGGGCGCGGAATGGAAATCGTCCGGGATGGCGAGCAACTGGACCGGTACATCGCCAATGCCGGGGACATCTCGACCGAGCACCCGGTGCTCATCGACCAATATCTCTCACGCGCCACCGAAGTCGACATCGACGCCCTGAGCGACGGCGAGACCGTGTTCGTCGCCGGCGTGCTCGAACACATCGAGGAGGCCGGGGTCCATTCGGGCGACAGCGCCTGTTGCCTGCCTCCGTTTTCCCTGCGTCCGGAGACCATCGAGGAACTCAAGCGGCAGACCGAAGCGATGGCGCGGGCCTTGAACGTCCGGGGCCTGATGAACGTTCAGTTCGCCATCGAGGAGCCCTTGTCGGAAAGCCCGCGCATCTTCGTCCTGGAGGTCAACCCCCGCGCCAGCCGCACCGCGCCTTTCGTGGCCAAGACGGTGGGGCTGCCCCTGGCCGCCATCGCCGCCAAGATCATGGCCGGCGCCAGCCTGGCGAGCTTCCGGCTGATCGACCGGCCCTTCGACCACGTGGCGGTGAAGGAGGCGGTGTTTCCTTTTTCGCGGTTCCCGGGGGTCGACACCGTGCTGGGGCCGGAGATGCGCTCCACCGGCGAGGTCATGGGCCTCGACTGGCGCCGGCCCGGCGAGGACCTCGGCCCGGCCTTCGCCCGCGCCTTCGCCAAGAGCCAGCTCGCCGGAGGCACGATCGTGCCGACATCCGGCGGGGCGTTCGTCTCGGTGAAGGACGCCGACAAATCGTGGATCGTCGAGCCGGTGCGCCTGCTCGTGGCTCGCGGCTTCCGTATCCTGGCCACCGGCGGCACCCACCGTTATCTGACCGAACTGGGCCTCGACGTCGATCCGGTGAAGAAGGTTCTCGACGGCCGGCCTCACATCGTCGACGCGATGAAGAACCGCGAGGTCCAGATTGTCTTCAACACCACCGAGGGGCGCCAGTCGCTGGAGGACAGCTTTTCCCTGCGCCGCGCCGCCCTGATGATGAAGATCCCCTATTACACCACCACCGCCGGCGCCCTCGCCGCCGCCCGGGCCATCGGCGCCCGGGCCAAAGGAACGCTGGAGGTCCGCTCGCTGCAAAGCTATCACTGAACACCGCTTGGATGGGGGGAGTGTCGATGGGACGGGTCGAGGGGAAGGTCGCTTTGATCACCGGTGGGGCGAGCGGCATCGGCCGCGCCTGCGCCGAGACCTTGAGCCGCGAGGGCGCGGCGGTGGTGATAACCGATGTGCAGGACGACAAGGGCCGCGTGCTCGCCGCCGAACTGGGCGGCAAGGCCCGATACCTCCGCCACGACGTCACCGACGAGGACGCCTGGGCCCGGGTGATCGGCGAGATCGAGCGGGACTTCGGGCGCCTCGACATCCTGGTCAACAACGCCGGCATCGGCCTGGCCAACCCCAGCATCACCACCATGAGCCTCGCCGACTTCCGCCGCCAGCAGGCGGTGAACGTCGAGGGGGTCTTCCTGGGCTGCAAGCACGGCCTGATCCTGATGCGCAAGGCCGGATTCGGGGGCTCGATCATCAACATGTCGTCGGTGGCGGGCCTCAAGGGCGCCCCGACCCTGGCCGCCTACAGCGCCACCAAGGGGGCGGTGCGGTTGTTCACCAAGGCGGTGGCCTTGGAGTGCGCCGCCGCCAAGGACGGCGTGCGGGTAAATTCGGTCCATCCGGGCATCATCGAGACCCCGATCTGGGAGAGCATCGTGGGCCCGGGCGAAGCCGGCGCCAACGCGCCGCCGGATCTGGACGCGCTCTCCGCCATGGCCGTGCCCCTCGGCGTAAAGGGGATGCCCGAGGACATCGCCGACGGGGTCCTGTGGCTGGCGTGCGACGAGTCCCGCTACGTCACCGGCGCCGAACTGGTCATCGACGGCGGCCTATCCGTTCGCTGATCGACCGGCACGACGAGGGATTTAACTTCAAGGGGCCGGTGCGGTTAGACTGTGGCATGGCCCGCGCCGAGGTTCTCGCCGTCCTCAAATCCCACGAACAGGAGCTTCGGGGGCGAGGAGTCGCGCACGCCGCGCTCTTCGGGTCGCTGGCGCGGGGCGAAGCTGGGCTCGACAGTGACATGGACGTGTTCCTCCGTTTCGAGCCCGACGCCAAGATCACGCTTTGGGACTACGCGGGCCTCAAGCGCCATGTGGCGCGCATGCTGAAGCGAACCATCGATGTGATCGACCTGACGGCATGAATTCGCGTGTCCGCTCCGCGGCGGAGCGCGACGCCGTCTATGCTTTCTGAACGCGCCCGCCGATCAGGCGGTCGATCGCGACCAGGATCAGGCCCAGGGAGAGGAACGCCGCCATCAGTAGCGCCGTATTGGCCAGCACCGCCCCATAGCCCAGTCGGGTCACGTCGGCGAAGGGATAGAGGTAGAGGCCGGTGAGCGCCCCGCGCGCCAGGGAATAGGCCATATAGGCCATCGGATAGATCAACCACTGGGCCGGCTGGCGCCAGCGCAGCCCGCCCTTGGGCGTGAACACCAGCCAATAGAGGGCGAACAGGATCGGGGCCAGATCATGCAGGGCGACATCCGCCGCCTGTTGCAGGCCCGTGGGATTCCAGAGCACCCTGAGCACCAGGGAGTAGACCAGGCCGACCACGGCCATATAGACCGTGACCGCCGACACGGTCCCCGGACGGGTCAGGAAGGCGCCGGGCCGGCCGCCCAGGGCCAGGGCCGTCGCGACGACGGCCGCGAGCAGATTTGTCGACACCGTGAAATAGCTCAGGGTGTTGACCACGCCCGCGAGGGGCGATCGTCCCGCCGCGGTCACGATCTTCACGACCAGGAAGACCTGGGTGGCGACCGCGAGCCACCCGATCATCGCCACGACGGCCGCATAAAGTCGTCTCGACATCTCCCAAACTTTCATCTCAGCCCCGAAGCCGATCTCGACCGCCAAAACGCCTTACCATCGAATCGCCCACAGGCCCGCTGATGCGCCACCCTTGAAACCGCGCGGGCGCGCCTCTATCCTAGACGCCCCCCGGACGTCAGAGCCCGGCGCCGGGTGATGGATCCTCAAAAGGGCGAACCGAGCTTATCCAACCATGGAAAAGGTACCGATGACCGGCGAGGGCTTCCATGCCCTCGACGAAGAATTGAGACGTTTGAAGACCCGGGAAAGGCCGGCGATCACGGCCGCCATCGGCGAGGCGCGCCAACACGGCGACCTGTCGGAGAACGCGGAATACCACGCGGCCAAGGATCGGCAGGGCTGGATCGAGGGGCGCATCGCCGAGATCGAGGACCGCATGGCGCGCGCCCAGATCATCGATGTCTCCCGCCTCTCCGGCGCCCAGGTGAAGTTCGGCGCCACGGTCAGCGTGGTGGACGAGGACACCGAGGAGAAGGCCCGCTATCAGATCGTCGGAGAGCATGAGGCGGACGTGCGCTCGGGCAAGATCTCCATCGCTTCGCCGATCGCGCGCGCCATGATCGGCAAGGAGATGGGCGACGTGGTCGAGGTCAATACGCCGGGCGGGACCAAGGCCTACGAGATCCTCAAGGTCGAATGGGTCTAGAGG
>JACDGF010000168.1 GCA_013815405.1 Caulobacteraceae bacterium
GCATCGAGCGCCTCCTATTGCAGACATTTGAGCCTCCTTGCCGGGGATGCTTCCCAGGCGGCTTTGGCGAGCGTCCAAAGGCGAAGCACGCCGAAGGCCGTCTCGCGGGCCCCGATCCACCTTGAAGGCTGGTCGCGGTGGAGCGGGCATCGGAACGGTCGGTGGATCTCAGTGAGGCGTCAGCATGAACAACCCGAACTGCCGCCAGCGCCAGCACGACGATCGGCGGCGGGCCGAAGCGAGTAGTGCGGCTCGCCCCGGCCCTGACTTGGCCCGACGGGAGACGCGCGGGACAAGCTGGCGAAGCCCTACCAGAGCGGCGCGGCGACCGTCGAGGCGCGGCGGGACTCGACCGCTTCGCTTGGGCGCCCTAAACCTGCCGGGGCAACCGCTGGGCTGCAACAACGGGGAACGATCATGAAGCTACTCGCCATCACCATCGCGCTGACGCTGGCCTCCGGCGGCGCCTTCGCCGCGCAATGCAAGGACAAGGCGACCGGCAGATTCATCACGTGCCCGCCGCCCGCATCCGCCGCCGCCGCGACGACCCCGATCAAGTGCGTCAAGGGCAAGCGTTGCGGGGGGTCCTGCATCGCGATGTCCAAGGTCTGTCACAAGCCGGGCTGACGACGCACACACGGCGCCGGGATGGACTACACCTTCTCCTTTTGGCCGCGCGCCGGATCGGGTCGCGCGACACCCTTCGCTTCAAAAAGCGTCTGCGAGGGCCCAGACCATGCGAGGATGACCGCGAAAGAGGCCGCCATATCGAGTCCCTTGGATATTGAGCTTGTGGAGATTGTCAGCGCTGACGGCACCATCAACGAGCTCTGGATCTGGCGTGACGACAGCTGGCGGCGGGACGACAAAAATCCCGCCGGGAGAGACGCATAGTGGACATCCAATCCATTGTTTCGAGTATCGCCTCTAGCCCCGCGCTGGAGGCGGCGGCGGCCAAGGTTGGCGTTACCCCGGAGCAGGCCCAGGCCATGCTTCACGGGGTCCTGACCCACGTCGACAACGGCGGGGCGGCGGAGACTGCGGCGGCGCCGGTCGCGGTCAAGACCGGAATCGATCCAGAGCTTGTTCAACGATTCCTTCCAATGATTGCGCCCTTGCTCGTCAGACACGCGCAGAATGTGCCGGCGGGGGCTGAGGGAGGCCTCGGCGGGCTCCTTGGAGCTCTGGGCGGTTTGGAAGGCGGCGGAGGCGCAGGCGGCCTCGCGGGCCTTGCCGAAGGCCTGTTCGGCCAAGGCTGATCCATTCGAACCCTCGAGGGTCGGATTTCAATTCACTTCCCTGGATCGATCGCGCGCGCCCGACGTTGGAGCTCGACAGTTTCAGCCCCGGAGCCCTCGATGAGCATTTTCAGCGCGATCATGGACAAAATCTTTCATCACCCGAGCGCTCGGCCCGCCGCGCCGGCTCCGGCCGCGCAGCCGGTGGCGGCTCAGCCCCAAGCACAGGCTGCCGCCGCCCCGGTCCAGCCCGCCCAACAAGCGCCTGCCGAACCTGTGGACGTTGAAGCGGTGCTGACCCAGATGGCCTCGCAAAAGGGTGGTGGCGGAAATTGGCAGACCTCGATCGTCGACCTGCTGAAGCTGCTCGACCTGGACTCCAGCCTCGATGCGCGGAAGCAGCTCGCCAATGATGTTAACGTGCACGTCGCCGGTGACGGAACGGCCGAGGAGAACGTCGCGCTGCACAAGGCGGTCATGCAGAAACTCGCCGAAAACGGCGGCAAGGTGCCCGACAGCCTGAAGGGCTGAGACGCCTCCGACTCCTCACCGATTGGGGTCGCTGCTATCGTGGGGGGATGTGCAACCGCTACGGCTACCTCGCCCCGATCTCACGCCTGGTCGACGAGTTCAGCCAAGTCCGCATCCCGATCGTCTTCCGCGACGGCGCGCTCCCGAACCTCGGGCCGCGCGAGCACATTCGGCCGACCAACATCGCGCCCATCATCCGCCCGCTCGATCCGGCGGACCCGTTCGTCGGCGTGGAGCTGGTCGACGCCCGATGGTGGTTGATCCCGTTCTTCCACCGCAAGTCGGTCAAGGACTGGAAGCCCATGTGCACGAACGCCCGAGCGGAGACCGTGGCAACCACCGCCACCTTTCGGGAGGCCTTTCGCCGCCGCCGCTGCCTTGTCCCCGCGACACACTTCTTCGAATGGACGGGCGAACGCGGGTCCAAACAGATGTGGTGCTTCACCAAGCGAGACGCGGAGATATTCTGCTTTCCGGGCTTGTGGGACGTGGCCGACACCACCGATGGCAGGATCGAGAGCTTCACCATCATCACCACCGCGCCCGGACCGGACTGCGAGCCCTACCACAACCGCCAGCCGGTGATCCTGGAGCCGGACCAATGGGCGACCTGGCTTGATCTTACTGCCGACCCCGTGCCGTGCCTGAGGGCGGGGCTGGAGGGGGTAATCGCGGTGGAGCGGGTGGATGAGGGGGACGCTCTCGAACCTGGATCGGTGCTATGATCACGGGCGTACGGTCCGCGTTGCTGTGCGAACGTGTCGAGCAAGATGAAGACGGCGGCGCCAACTACTTCAACCTCTGTGGCGCGACCCTGACGGCCGAGAGCAATCCGGGCTTCCTGCCTCCCGCCATCGCGTCCGAACCCTCCCACGAGCCCCGGCCGAATTTTCAGTCAGCCTCTAAGCCGCAGCTTGGCCTACACCACTCCCTCGACCATCCGGGGATTAAATGGCGCGCAACGCCCTTCTCTTCACGGCCACCGATAAAGCTGAACGGAAGTTCCGGCTGAAGCACATCTGGGCGGGGTCAATGAACCCTTACTATGTCGACACCCGGCAACGACGCTCCACCAGTCAGTATGGCACGAACGCATTCCCGCTCGGCGACCGCCGCACCGGCGCCGACACAGGCCGCGCCGGCGCTGATCGCCGTCCCGCCCACGGCCGCCACGCCGCCGATGATGGCCGGGATTATCGCGGGCATCGAGCGCCTCCTATTGCAGACATTTGAGCCTCCTTGCCGGGGATGCTTCCCAGGCGGCTTTGGCGAGCGTCCAAAGGCGAAGCACGCCGAAGGGCGTCTCGCGCCAGTCGCCGGCCTGGCTGAAGCCGAATGTCCTGGGCGGGCGGGAACGCGGGTTGCCCTTCGCCTCGAAGGTCGTGACCAGCTGATAGCCGCACGTCCACAGCGCCCCCAGCGCCTGGACGCCGGCGGTCAGCGCCTCGCGCCCCCACCCCTCCGGGGTGAAGAGCGTATGCAGCTCGCAGGTAAAGCCCAGCGCGTCGGCCCGCACGAACAGGAAGCCGCCGTGCTCCGCCGCCAGGGGCAGGATGTCCGCGCGTCCCGCCAGCGCCCCGATCGCCTCGGGCGACGCTAGGCCGCCCAGCATCGGGGCCACCGCCGGATGGGCCGCCACGGCGGTCCACCAAGCCGGGTCGCGCTCAAGCCGTATCATCCGGTCAGCACATAGGCGAACGTGTCCATCGTTGTGTTCGTCGTCGCGTTGGTCACCGTCACCACCCCGCTTTGCGCGCTCCCGCTGTAGTTGGAAACCAGCCAGCCCAGCGTGTCACCCGCGACCACGGGAAACGGGCCGCTGTAGAGCGTGATCACGCCGTTCTTGATCGCCTTGAGCCCGCCCGCGCCGGTGATCGCCGCCGCTATGCTGATCGTCGCGGTGAACCCGCTTAAGGTGATGATCTGCGTCGCGCCGAGGACGGCGGCGTAGAGGTCCCGCCAGTTGACCGCCGTCGGCGTGGTCGTGCCGCCCGCCGCCGCGCCCGTCGCCTTGCCGATCAGGGCGGCGATGGCTCCGGTCACGAGAAGCCCGTGCCGCTCGCGACCCAAACGTCCCCGACTTCCATGATCAGCGTGCCGAAGCCGTATTGCGCGACCGCTACGTCCTGGTTGGTCGCGCTGCCGGCCAGGCGGATGGCGACGCCCGTGCCCCGCGTCAGCGTCACCACGCCGGCGCCGAAGTTGCGAATGGCGACCACCGTGCCGATCGGAAAGGCCACGCTGGCCACCGGCGGGATGGTGTAGGCATGGGCGGTCGCGCTGTTGTGCCAGATCAGCTTGCCGGCATCGCCCAGCGCCAGGGTGTAGGCGTTCGGCTGGGCGTTGAACGGCAGGCCCAGATAGCCGGCCGAGGTCGAGGCAAGGACGCTGTTGGCCAGCAAGAGGTTGGTCGCGGTGTCCCCGGCCTTGTTCAGCGGGGTGTAGCCGAGATTGGCCACCGCGACGCCCGCCGCGAGCTGGGTGTTGGTGATCGCCCCGGCCGCGATCTGCACCGGCCCGCCCACCGGATCGGCGTCGGTGACCAGGCTGCCGCCGGCGGTCTTGAGCTGGAGGCGATAGGTCACCGCCGGGTCGAGGAAGATCGCCGCGAAGAGGCCCCCGGAATCGGCCACCACGGGGTTGGAAAGCGGCGTCGCCAGGGCGCTCGTCGCATAGACCGGCGTCGGCGTGGTGGTGCCGGTGAGATACGCCTGCAACAGCGCCCCGGCCATGGCCAGGCCATTGGCGTCGATGGCGCGGATCTGGGGGGAGGCGAGGAGCGTTCCGGTCATGGGGTGTTCCTTCCTCGCTCCCCTTATGGGGAGGGTCGGCCGAAGGCCGGGGTGGGGAAGTCTCGATCATCACCGGCATGCGGGGAGCGTCACACTTCCCCGCCCCGCCGATGCTTCGCATCGTCTTCCCTCCCCATGAAGGGGAGGGAGGCATGTCCCTCACGCCGCCACGGTCGCGCCGGTATCGACGGCCTTCCACGCCGCCCCGTCCCAGAACACCGGCACGCCGGTTCCGGCCCCGGTGCCCTCGCCGTTCTTGCGGCCGTTGAGGGCGTACGCCCAGTCGCCCGGCGCGAGGCCCGCCGTGGGAAGCGCGGCCACCGCGTCCACCGCCCGGTAAAAGGCCAGCCCCACATTGCCGCCCAGCGCCCCGCCCACCTGCAAGCCGCCGGCGGCGATCACCTGCATGCCCCGCGCCACCGCGCCGGTCCCCAGCGCATGGGCCGCGTCCACCTTGTCGCTCTGCCCCCCGACCCGCTCATAGAGGGCCTGGACCAGGTCGCGGAACCAGCGCGAGGCGAGGCCGCTCCCATCCTCGATCGGCCAGGCCCAGTTGGGTTGCGGCACGGGGCGGGCGGGCATCAGTTGGCGGGCCTGGGAGCGTTGATCTCCAGATGGCTGAACACCACGTTCACCGGATCGACGCACCTGACCTCGACCAGCCTTCCGGGCGCGCGCATGCTCCCGAGCCTCTGCCAATAGGCGCGATTGCGGTAGTCCCCCTGCCTGCCCAGCGCCGCGGCCCGCCAGGCGCAAAAGGTGCGGCCCTGGTCGTCGCTCCAGCGCATCTCGGCCAGCGGGTCCTTGCCCGGATAGATGGGGTTCCCCACGCCGACGACGCAGTGGAGCACGATGCTGCCGCAGCGCGGCGTCCCGCTCTCGACGGGGATGAAGGCGCTGGCCACGCGGCTGATCGTGTCGGCTCCATCGCGATTGACCCCCGGTGTGAGCCGCCACAGGTCGTTGGTCGTATCGTCCCCGGCCCAGGCCACCCCGCCGATCGTGGCGGCGCACTGGA
>JACDGF010000169.1 GCA_013815405.1 Caulobacteraceae bacterium
GGGCGCGCGCGCCCGCCGGCTGGAGCAGGTAGGGAATATCGCCGCGCGTGAGATGGGTCGTGAACAACACACTCAAAAAAACGGCCAGGGCGATGGCGGCGCCCAGCACCGGCTATCCGGCGGGATTGAGCTGCCCGGCGCGAAAGGCCGGGTTGCTGGGGAATATCACACCGTAAGTGAGGTAGGCGACGGCGAGGCCGCCGACCCCGCTGACCGCCGACCGCCAGACGACGATCTCGGTGCGCTCGTCGAAGTCGTCGGAAAACTCGGCATAGAGGGCCGTCCACGGCACCAGAAAGAGGCTCATGGAAATATTGGTGATCGCCACCGAGGCGAACAACCATAGCGCGAGCGCTTCGTGCGAAAGGCTCGGTGGCGAAAAGGCCAGATAGAGACCCGCGGCGAGAGGGACGGCGGAAGCGTACATGAGGGGATGGCGGCGCCCCAACCTGGTCCTCAGATTGTCCGAGAACGACCCGATCAGAGGGTCGCAGGCGGCGTCGAGGATAAGCGCCGCGGCCAGGGCGACCGAAGCGACGAACGCCGGCAGTCCGAGGATCTGATTGTAGAAGAAGAGGAGGAAGGTCCCGAAGGCGAAGTTCTTGAAGGTGTCGGGGAGGGCCCCGATGGCCTGGAAGAATTTGGTCGCGCGGCTCAATCGTCCCCGTCGTGAACAGGCGCGGACGTAGTGGCGGCCGGGGGGCGCCGCCCCGGAATCCCCTTCCCCGGCCACGCGAGGCTCAGTTGAGTTCGTATTCTTCCCGCAGCCTGGCCACCGGTTCGTCGAAGCGCTCTTCCCACTTGGTGTAGTTGAGATTCTTGGCCCGGCGACCGAGCCTCCAACCCTCGCTCAGGGCGTCCATGACCGGAACGGTCATGTCGGGATTCACGAAGGTCATCTGGGCGGTGAGCGTCGCCATCCAGATCGCCGAATAGGGAAGGGTGCTCTGGGCCAGGGTGAAGGCCTGCAGCGCCATCTCGCCGTATCCGGTGGTCAGATAGCCGGTGATGATGTGCAGGACGTCATGGAGCTGGAAGCCGCGGACAACCGCGTACTTGGCCTCTTCCGGCATGCCATGGAGTTTTCCCTCCTGGTCGAGCCCGTCGTGCGCCGCCTTGTACATGCTGGCGATCTTGCGGTTCAGATTGTTGTCGATGATGTGTTTGGCGTACAGGTGGCCCAGGGTGTCATCGGGCAGCTTGATCAGTTCGTCGAAGTCGGGGTCGCCGGCGAGGTAGCCCTCGGCGACCCACTCTCTTTTTTCCGGATCCTTCCGATAGGAATCGATGTATTTCCGGCGAACCTCATCGGAGCAGCGGTTCCACAGGCGAAAATGCATTTCCGGAACCCCATTGCTTTGGGAATCGGCGATCAGGCGGAGAAAGTTTTCCGCGATCGACTCGTCGATCTTGGCCGAGGCGGCCGGCGCGGCCGAGGGGGCCGTCTCCTGTTGCATGTCCATAGTGGCCTCTGAGGCTGTGATCGGCGTGAGCCGACCGCATACGCCGAAATCGTTCCGCCGTCATCCAATTTTGACAGCGTTGTCAGAACGGTCGACAGTGGACCCGCGCGGGGCCCCGAACGGGCCATCGATGCCTGTTCGGATTCCCAGGCTTTAGACCAGATCATGACTTCCAACAATCGGGCGCCGACCATCAAGACAGTGGCGCGAGAAGCGGGCGTCTCCATCAAGACCGTGTCGCGGGTCATGAACGCCGAGTCCGGGGTTCGGCCTGGAACCACGGCGCGGGTGCAAAGCGCCGCCGATCGGCTGGGCTATGTGGTCAACCCGGCGGCGCGACGTCTCGCAAGCGGACGCACCCACACCCTGGGGGTGGTGATCTATGCGAGCAGCCATTGGCAATGGACAGCCGAGCTGATCTCGGGCGCCCTGGCCGGGGCCAGGCGGCGGGGCTACGGTCTTGGACCCTTCATTCTACAACACTACGAAAAGGCCGAACGCGAGATCATTCTCGAACTCGCCTCCGGGCGGGCGGTCGACGGGGTGATCCTCACGGTGCCGTGGAACGAGAACCTCACGCTTCACGAGGAGCTGGCGGCGCGCGGCATGCCCATCGCGCTCTTGCCGGCGCCGGCCGGCTCGGCGCATTGCGCCGTCCGGTCCGATGACGATCGCGGGGCGGCTCTGCTTACCAGACGGCTTCTGGAATTCGGCCACCGCGAGATCGCGGTCATCGGCGGCCAGGAGACCCTGGACCTCACCCGGCTGCGCCTGTCGGGTGTGCGCGAGGCGATGGACGCGGCGGCCGCGCCGCTGGCGCCCGAGCGGCTGGTGTTCGAGGACTATACTTTCCGAACCGGATATCGCGCCGCCAAACGGCTGCTGGCCTCCAAGACGCCGCCTACGGCGATCCTGTGTTTCAGCGATATCCTGGCGGCGGGCGCGCTGCGCGCCAGCCACGAACTGGGCATCCATCCCCCCATCGGCCTCTCGATCGTGGGGATGGGTAACCAGGCGATCGCCGAACTGGTTTGGCCCCCGCTCACCACCATCGACATTCCCTCGGAAGAGATGGCGGCCAAGGCCGCCGATCTCCTGATCGACCAGATCGAAGGCGTGACGGGCGCGCCCGGCGAAGCCCTGTTCAACACTCGGCTCGTCGCCCGCGGCTCCGACGGTCCGGCGCCTTCCTAGTCGGGCGACTTTGCCGCGTCAGGGGGTGAAGGAAAGCGCCCGCGCTCAAGCGACTGCCCTCCATTGGTTCCTTGAGGGCCCTCTCGGGATCGGCCAGCAAGATCTGACCCACGGCGATCAGCCGCGGATCCTGATTGCGGAAGGCGTTCATCGCCTCGGTTACGGGCGCGGATGCCGCCCGGCGGGGCGCCCCAGCGGATTTTGCCTTGACCGACAACGCGATCATAAGGCCCATGCGCCGCGTCGATACAGGCGGCGCCGGCGGCGCGGATGCCTTAGCGAGGAGAAAAGACGCTTGGCTTCGAAGCCGCTCACGTCCGACAATCCCCTGGGCGTGGCCCCGATCGCCGCCGACGAACGCCGCGATCCGATCCTCGGCGTGTCAGACCTCGCATGAGCGGAAACATCGACATCGACAATCCCGATTCAGCCGGGATTGAGTCGCCCCACGCCAGGCCGGCGGCCACGTTCAAACCGTCGGTTCCGGTGAAGCTCGCCTACGGCCTTGGCCAGATTCCGCAGAGCGCGGGCTTCGACACCGCCCTCAATTTCGTGTTTTTCTACTATACGGCGGTGCTTGGCCTATCCGGCGCCGCGGTCGGCGCCGCCCTCGCCATCAGCTTGGCGTTCGACGCCGCTGTCGATCCCCTGGTCGGCTCCTTCTCCGACAACACCCGCTCGCGCCTGGGCCGGCGGCTGCCGATGATGATCATCGCCATTCCGTTCATCGCCCTTTCGCTGGGATTGCTGTTTTCGCCTCCGGGTCACGCCTCGCCATGGCTGCTGTTCGGCTGGCTGGCGATGGCCTCGGTGGCGGTGCGCAGCTGCATCTCGCTGTTCAACGTCCCCTATATCGCCTTGGGGGCGGAGATGGCCGACGGCTATGTCGAACGCTCCAGCGTGGTCGCCTATCGCACGATCATCGGCATCGTCGCCGGCGTGATGGTGACCGCGATGGGTTTCGCGTTCTTTTTCGTCGGCAAGGACGGTCTGCTTCGCGCCCAGGCCTATCCCGGCTTCGGCTGGGCGGTGGCCCTCTTCTTGACCCTTGGCATGGCGGCTTGCTGCCTGGGAGTCGGCCGCTACGCCGCGGCCCTGCCCCGGGCCGCTCACGACGCGGCTCCAATCTATCGCCGACTTCCCTCCGAAATCGTTGAAATTTTCCGCAACCCATCTTTTCGCGTACTGTTCGCCTCGGCGGTCGTGTTCTACGTCGCGGTCGGCCTAAACGCGACGCTCAACAGCCATACCCAGGTGTTCGTCTGGCGCCTTCGGCCGCAGACCATGCAGTTCATCGGCTACGCCTACGTGGCGGGCATTCTGTTGGGCGTTCCCTTCGCGCCGCTTTTGCAGCGCTTTGTGGAAAAAAAGGTGGCGGTCGTGATCGGTCTGATCATGGTGATTCTGACCTGGATCGTGTTGCCCGGCCTGCGCGCGGCCGGTCTCTTCACGCCGGTGGGAGACGCCGCTCTCTTACCCCTGGCGATCAGCACGTCCGTCGCCGGCGTGGGCGTGGGCTTCGTCGCAATCGCCTACCCCTCGATGATGGCCGACGCCGCCGACGAGCATGAACATCTGTTCGGACGCCGCCGGGAGGGTCTCTACTTCTCCGGTCTGGGCTTCGCGGGGAAGGCAGCCAGCGGCCTGGGGGTCCTGGTGGCCGGCCTGGCGCTGGATATCATCGGCTTCCCCTCGCACGCCGCCGACCAAGTCGGAACTCATCTACAGGAGGGTTTGCTGATTCGGCTAATTCTCGCCTGGGGACCGGCGTCCGCCGCGCTTGGCATCATCGCTTTGATCCTGTTCCTGCCCTACGGCATCACCCGCCGCCGGCATGATGCCCTCACCCTTGAACTTCGCGCCAAGCGCGCGGCCCTCCCGGGGCTCGGAGCTCATCCGCGCGCGGCTGGATGACGCCATGAGTCGCGGCCATTTGAGCCTTGGCCCGACCGTCGCGTTCCGCGCTCCGGGGCGGATCAATATCATTGGCGAACACACCGATTACAATCTTGGCCTAGTGATGCCCGCGGCGATCGATCGTTGGTGCACCGTCCGGGCTCGGACTAACGGCGCCCGGCGCCTAAGAGTGCGTTCGTCCGCGTTCGCCGGCGCCGTGGATCTGGATCTCGACGCCCTGACCAACACGGGGACCTGGAGCGCCTACGTCGCCGGCGTGGCGTTTGTCCTGGCGCGGGCGGGGGTCGCGCTGGTCGGCGCCGACCTGGAGATCGATAGCGACGTGCCCGTTGGTGCGGGGATCAGCTCGTCCGCCGCCCTGGAGGTGGCGACCGTCCGCGCTCTGCTTGCGCTAGCCGGCGAGACCGCCGATGGGACCCAGGTCGCGCACTGGGCGCGCGAGGCGGAGAACGACTTCGTCGGCATTCCGTGCGGGATCATGGACCAGTTCGCCAGCGCCAACGGCGTTGCCGGCGCGGCCATGATGCTAGACTGCCGCACATTGGAGGCGACGCCCGTGCCTGTGCCAACCAGCGCGAGGTTTCTGGTGGTGAACAGCATGCAGCCGCATGTCCACGCCGGCGGCGAGTATGCGGCGCGGCGCGCCGATTGCGAGGCGGCCGCCCGCCTCCTGGGAATTCAGACCTTACGCGATCTCGACGAGGCGGACCTGCCGCGCGCTCTACCCCGCTTGCCCCAGGGGCTGGGCCGGCGCGCGCGCCATGTGGTGACCGAGAACGCCCGTGTCCGCCTCGCCGCCACAGCCATGAGCGCCGGCGACCTACGCGCCCTGGGCGGTCTCATCAACGCCTCGCACGCCAGCTTGCGCGACGACATGAGGGTCAGCCTTCCGATGATCGACGCCCTGGCCGAGATCGCTCAGGCGACTGCCGGCGTCTATGGCGCGCGTGTGATGGGCGGCGGTTTTGGGGGTTGCGT
>JACDGF010000170.1 GCA_013815405.1 Caulobacteraceae bacterium
GGCCCGACCCGCACTCTGCGTGAGCTGGGCGCGGTGTTGGAAAACCCCGACTTCCTGGTCCTTTTCATCGGCCTGCTGATCTTCGCCGGGGTCGGCGGCACGAGCGGAGCGCTGGCGCTTTACCTGCAGACCTATTTCTGGGGCCTGACCAGCGAAGACCTCAAGTGGTTCGGCTTCCTCGCCCTGGGCGCCGTCGCGGCCTTTCTGGTCCTTGGCCGGATCGAACGGCGGCTCGACAAGAAGACCATCATGCTGGTAAGTTTTGGTCTTCTGCTTGTCGATGGCTTCACCCTGATCGGACTGCGCCTGCTTGGCCTCCTGCCGGCGAACGGCGATCCCGCCCTCCTGGTGATTCTGGTCGGCAATGGCGTGTGGACGACCTTCATCGGCACGATCCTGGGCATCACGGTGGTCTCGATGCTGGCCGACACTCTGGACAGCCAGGAATTGCGCACCGGCCTGCGTCAGGAGGGAATCTTCGCCGCCGCCCTGGCCTTCTCGGGGAAAGCCACCCATGGGGTGGGGGCCGTCATCGGCGGCCTGCTGCTTCAGAAGGTCATCGGCTGGCCCACGCACGCCGACCCCAGAACCGTCGATCCGGCCCTGGTGACCCGCCTTGGCGTCGTGGCCGGCGTCGTGGTCCCGCTGTTTTTCCTGGCGCCTCTCGCGATCGGCACGCGATACCGCATCACCAGAGATGCGTTTCGCACAATCCGTGCCGAACTGGATCGTCGCCGAGAGGCCCAGGCCGCGGTGATGGAAGCCCGGATGTCGGCAACCCCGCCGATCGCCTAGGCGGGTCCGCAAGGGCGCGGCCAACCGCCGCCATTCCTTTTCACGCCATTCCTTTTCGGGTGACAGCGTTGTCTTTCTCCTATATCCTATTTGCGTCCGGTGGAACGTTTCCGCGCGCCGATCGTCAAAGGCGCGCCTATTGGTCGCCGCGAGAGCCGGCGTCTGGGGGATAAATATGTCGAAATACAATCTTTTCGCGACCAGCGCCCTTGTCGCCGTGGGGCTGTTGACCGGCGGCCATGCGGTCGCGGCTGAGGCCGCCGCCGCGACGGACGCAAATTCCACGGCCACGACCATCGGCGAAATCGTGGTCACCGCTGAAAAGCGGGAACAGAATCTGCAGACGGTGCCGGTCGCCATCTCCGCCTACACCTCGAAACAGCGGGATGTGGTTGGCATCAACACCATCCAGGACATCACCAATTTCACCCCGGGACTCAACTATTCGACCTCGCTGGACCGCGCGTTCATCCGCGGCATAGGCCGCGAGACCAACAATCTGGACACCGACGCCGGCGTCGCCACCTATGTCGATGGCTTCTACAATACCGCCACGAATTCCGCCGCCGGCGACTCCCTGTTCATCCAGCGCATCGAGGTTCTTCGAGGCCCCCAGGGCACGCTCTACGGGCGCAACTCCATCGGCGGGGCGATCAACGTCATCTCCTTCCGCCCGACCAAGGACTTCTACGCCGAGGGCCGTCTGGGCTACGGAAACTACGACGGCTACAAGGTGGAGGCGGCGACCTCGGGACCGATCACCGACCACTTCCGTTTCCGGGTCGGCGCCTATGAAATCGGTCAGGGCCGGGGCTATTTCAAGAACGTGGCCGACGGCTCGACCCTCGGCGCCCGGGACGAGACCAGGGCCATTGAGGTCCAGTTCGAGGGGGACGCGGGCCCAGTGGACGCTTGGGTGAAGTTCAGCGACGTCAGCTTTCACGGCCAGGACCTCCTGTCCAACAGCATCGGTCCCTATGACTACAGCAAGTACAATTCGGTCGCGGCGCTGGTCGTCAATCCCGCGTATGGATTCACCCTTCCCGGCTTCACCCAGATCGGGTCGGCGACCCAGAATCCTGGCATGACCGACATCCGAAACGTGAGCACCGATAACGGCAATCACGCGCGCAACACCGACGACTACAACGTCACGGCCCAACTGACTTGGCATCTGGGCGTGGCCGATGTCAAATATATCGGCGGATACACTCATTATCACTACCACTTCACAGACGACGGGGATTTTCTCGGCCTGGGCGTGGGAACGAGCATCACCCGATTCACCTTACCGACGGGATTGACAATTTTTCCCGCGAGCGAGAACTATTACGATGAAGTGAAATCATACTACAGCAACGAGATCGATATTACATCAACGACCCCAGGCCCATTCCAGTGGATTGTGGGCGGATATCAGTACCAGGAACACTATTTTCAGGACTACAACTTTGCCGAACCCCAGCAAGCCCAGCTGGGCTCTCCTTTGTTCCCGACTGGGGCGCCGGCCCCGCTGAACCCCTCGCGGGACTACATCTATACCAACCAGACCATCACGGCGACATCCTACGCGGCCTTCGGCCAGGTTGACTGGAAATTCGCCGACAATTTCAAAACGACGGTCGGCCTGCGCTACACTCGCGACCACAAGGCGGGGTTCGAGCACGCCCGCATTCTTTGCTTCGACGGCATCTTCTGCCCGCTGGATTCGATTTACGGACCGTTCACTCCGGCCATCGACATCACCAGCGGATTCATCGCCGGCGCCGTGCCGCCCGGCGCGCCGGGGGTGATCTCCCCCGCAACCATCGACCCGGTCACCGGCGTGGCCGTACGCCAAGTCGGCGCAACCTGGTCGGCGGTGACCGGAACCGCGGGCATCGAATGGACGCCGGACAGGGACACCCTGGTGTACGGCAAATATGCGCGCGGCTACAAGGCTGGCGGCTTCGCCACCGGCGGCTTTGCCCCCTTTCCGGAATCGCAATCGGAGCACGTGGACGCTTTCGAGGTCGGGGCGAAGAAGGAGTTTGGCCGCCGGCTTCAGGCGAACCTGTCGGGATTCTACTATGAGTACCACGACAAGCAGGATCCGGTGACGATCCAGCCCGCTTCCGGCCCGGCGTTCACCCAACTCGTCAATCTGGACAAGGTGCGGCTCTATGGCGTGGAGCTGGAGACAATCTGGCAGCCGATCGACAACCTGCAGATATTATTGAACTATTCCCACCTCTCGAGCAAGATCACCAGTGCCGGCGGCTGTTTCGTCGACACCAACGACCGGTTCGCCCAACAGCCGGGCGTGAACGTCGTCGGCTGCCTGACAGCCCCCCCGGGTACCTCGCAGCCGCAGAACGTCACTGGCGCGGCGGCGCCCCAGTCGACACCCAACAAGGTCACGCTCAACGGCAACTACACCTTTCACCTCGAATCGGGGGCTCTGACTTTTTCGGCGACCTACATCTGGAAAGACGCGACTTACGACAGCATCTTCAATCGGAGCTACAACCTCGCTCCGGCCTATGACCAGGTGGATCTGCGCGCCAGCTTTACCGACATCAAGAACCGCTTTACGTTGATCGTCTTTGCCAAGAACGTCTTTAACAAGATCGGCTACGACAATGCCAGCGGCTTTGCGACGGCGCAGTTCTCTCCCTTGCAACCGGTCACAATAGCCCAGATCTATGGTCTCACCCCGCCGCGCACCTATGGGGCGGAACTGCAGTTCCGTTTCCGCTGACCCGAAGGGCGTGAGACGGCCGGTCCTGCGAACTTCGGATCTGGCCGCCGAGTTTGCGCTGGGGGTCGATTCCCTGCGGCGGGGCGCTTTCGAAAGCGCGCGTCGGCGGTTGAAAACCTTGGCGCAACGCCATCCGGCGTCATTCGATATCCTCTACAACCTTGCCTACGCCCATCACTCCCTGCGAGATTGGGAAGCGGCGGCGGGCGCCTATCGCGCCGCGCTAGATCTCAATCCCGGCCACGCTGGAGCCCGGTTCACGCTTGCGGTTGAATTGGCGATCCTCGGGCGGACCGCCGAGGCGGCATGTTTGTATCGAGCCCTCGCCCAGGCGCCCGCCACGCGTCCAGCCGCTCTCGCACGTCTGGCCCTGCTGGACCCCGGGTCGGTCACGGCGGCGGAGGCTGGAGACATCGAGCGCTCGGCGGCGGCGGCCGAAACCGAGACCCCCACGCGGATCGCCTTGTGGTTCGCCCTGGGTGAGGTTCGGGAACGCGCCGGCCCTTTCGACGACGCCTTTTCCGCGTTCCAGGAGGGCAACCGCCTCAAGCGCGCGACCTTGATCGATCCCGATCCGCGAACCGCCGCGCGCGAACACGCCGCCTCGATCGCCTTCCTGAAGGCGACCTTCACCCGCGAATTTATCGCCGCCCACGAGGGCCCTTCCGGCTCCGCGGCCGCGCCGATTTTCGTGGTCGGCATGCCCCGTTCCGGCTCGACCCTGATCGAGCAGATTCTCGCCAGCCACAGTCAGGTGAGCGGCCTGGGTGAAACCAGCGCCCTTCACCAGGCGATCGGCGGCGCCTGGCCGTATCGGGCGGGCGCGCCCGCGGGCGGTCGGACCCTTGCACGCCTGGCCCAGACCTACCTGGCTTCCGCCCGCGCGGCCGGCTGGCGCCGAGGGCGGTTCGTCGACAAGATGCTCGACAACTATCTGCACGTCGGCATGATCCACCTGCTTTTCCCAAGGGCGGTGATCCTGCATAGCGTTCGCGACCCGGTGGACACCTGCCTGTCTTGCTTCCGGCAGCTCTTCATCGGACGGGGCAACGAATGCGCCTATGATCTGGGGGACATCGGCGCCGAGTACGTTCGGTATCGGGATATGATGGACCATTGGCGCGAGGTTCTTCCGGGACGGGTGATCGACGTCGATCATGAATCGCTGGTCACCGCGCCGACGCGATCGATCTCCCGGCTGGTGACCGAGGCCTGCGGACTCGCCATGGAAGACGCCTGCCTTCGCCATCATGAAAGCGCGCGGCCCGTGCGTTCGGCGAGCGCGGCCCAGGTCCGCCGTCCGATCTCCGCCACCGCCGTCGGCCGCTGGCGCCACTACGAGCGCCATCTGGGCCCCCTTCTCGAGGCGCTCGGCCGCTACGGTCCCCGCGGGAGGCGATAGGCCCGCGTCGTGCGGGCCGACGCCGCCCCGTCGGAGCTCTCTTCCTGTGTCAGGGTGTCAGGGCTTCGAAGCCGCCAGACGACCGGCCCCGCCACCGTGCGGCTCGGCCTGCGCCATCTTCATTTCCTGGCCGCCCCAGACCTGCGCCTCATTGGGATAGACGTGCGTCATCCAGCCGAACGCGACGGGAAGCCAGTAGCCGCCCGCCTGTTTGCAGTCGGCCTGCGTGTGCAGCGTGCCGTCGTAGCCGAAGCGGCGGTCGCGCGAGGTCTCGGCGTCCTTGCCCTGGGCGATGCAGAAATCGACATGGCGGTGGAACGTCGCCAGGCTGAGCGGCGCGATCGCGTCCAGCGCCGCAGCGGTCGCGTTGTTCGGCGCCGAGTACATCACACCCACCGGCTCCAGCCCCTGGGCGGTGCGGCGGAACAGCAGCGAGCCGGGGTGCGCGTAGTTCACATGTCGGCCCTCGGCGTAGGCATGGCCGATGCTGGTGAAATGAACTTCCTCGCCCAGCTTTCCGCTCTGGTGAAACGGCCGATAGCCATCGTGCTCGGCGCCCGCCACGTCGGGGTAGCGGCGCAACACGTCGCGGGCAGCCG